>JBKPGU010000044.1:0-10500 GCA_046729535.1 Actinomycetota bacterium | reverse complement strand
CCGAGATCTACACAGTGGTCAGGTCGTCGGCAGCGTCAGATGTGTATAAGAGACAGCTCCTGGACGGTCGAAGGTCCGGCTTCGAGGGCGGCGCGCTCTCCTTCGTCTGGTCGAACGCTTCCTCGAGCCGCTTCCGATACTCCTCCAGGGCAGCCTCGGCTTCCTCCAGGGTGATGTCTCCCCTGTTCACCAGCGATTCCATGTACAGCTTGCGGACCGACCGATGTCCCTCGATTGCCCGGTACATCATGGGCTGGGTGTAGCTGGGGTCGTCCCCCTCGTTGTGGCCATACCGCCGGTAGCACACCAGATCGATCACCACGTCCTTCTTGAAGTCGCGGCGGAATTCGAAGGCGAGCTTGGTGGCCCACACGCAGGCCTCGGGGTCGTCGCCGTTCACGTGGAGGATCGGCGCCTGGACCATCTTCGCGATGTCGGTGGCGTACTGGCTGGACCGCCCGGCGGACGGCGCCGTGGTGAACCCCAGCTGGTTGTTCACCACGATGTGCACCGTGCCGCCGGTCGTGAACCCGGGCAGGGCGCTCAGCGAGAAGGTCTCGGCCACCACGCCTTCGGCGGCGAACGCTGCGTCGCCATGGATCAGGAGCGGAAGGACCTTCGCCCGGTCCTGCTCGAACATCGTGTCCTGGGTGGCCCGGGCCATCCCTTCCACCACCGGATCGACCGCTTCCAGGTGGCTCGGGTTCGAGGCCAGGTCGACCACGATCGTCTGCCCGGTCCGGCCTGTGAACTTGCCGCTGGCCCCGACGTGGTACTTCACGTCGCCCGACCCGTGCACGCTCTCCGGGTCGATGTCTCCTTCGAACTCCCGGAAGATGCGCCCGTAGCTCTTCCCGACGACGTTCACCAGGACGTTGAGCCGGCCCCTGTGGGCCATCCCCATGACTACCTGCTCGACGCCATCGGCGCCGGCGTCTTCCAAGAGAAAGTCGAGCATCGGGATCAGGCTCTCCGACCCTTCAAGGCTGAAGCGCTTATGCCCCACGTATTTCGTGTGGAGGAAGCGTTCGAACCCTTCGGCCGCGCCCAGCCGGTCCAGGATGTGGCGCTTGTCCTCCAGGCGGAGCTCCCGGACCACGCCTTCGACCCGCTCCTGGATCCACCGTTTCTGGTCGGGCTCTTGGATATGCATGTACTCGATGCCGACTGTCTGGCAGTAGCTGTCGCGAAGGAGGTCGATGATCTCTCGGAGCGCCCGGAGGTGGCCGTCCCCCGGGAGGTCGTCGACTAGGAACTCGCGGTCCAGGTCCCACACGGAGAGCCCGTGGAAGGCGGGGTCGAGTTCGGGGTGCGCCAGGACCTTGCCGCCGCCGAGCGGGTCGATATTGGCCAGGAGGTGCCCGCGGACCCGGTACATGTTGACCAGGCGGAGCACCTGGCCCTCTTTCTCCACGAACCCGTCCGCCGCCTCCCGGCCGAGCTGCCCTCGACGGTCCAGGGTCCACCGGACCGGCTCGTACGGGATCCCCAAGCTGGCGAACACCTCCTCGTAGAACCGATCGCCCCCAAGCAGGAGCTCTTCGATCTTGGCCAGAAACAGCCCGCTCTCGGCGCCCTGGATCACGCGATGGTCGTAGGTGCTGGTGACCCCGAGGACCTTCCCGACCCCGATGGACGCCAGCGTGGCCGGGTCGGCGCCCTCGTACTCGGTGGGGTAGTCGATCCGGCCCGTGGCCACGATCACGCCCTGGCCGGCCATCAGCCGAGGGACGGAGAGCTGGGTCCCGATGGTGCCCGGATTGGACAGCGTGACAGTGGTCCCGGCGAAATCGTCCGGCGTGAGCTTGTTCGTCCGGACCTTCCGGATGATCTCCTCGTAGGCGGTCCAGAAGGCAGCGAAGTCCATCTGGCTGGCGCCCTTGATGTTCGGGACCAGCAGGCTGCGAGCTCCGCCCTCCTTCTCCACGTCGATGGCCAGGCCGAGATTGGCGACTTCAGGCCGGACCACGTGGGGGACGCCGTCGACGGACTCGAAGTGTGACTTCATGACCGGAACCGCCTCGAGCGCGCGGACGACGGCCCAGCCGATCAGATGCGTGAATGAGACCTTGCCACCGCGGCTCGACGCCAGGAACCGATTGATCACCCGGCGGTTCTCCTCGAGGAGCTTCGCCGGGATGAACCGGGCCGACGTGGCCGTCGGGATGTCCAAGCTGCGCTCCATGTTCTTCACGATCCGCTCCGCCCCGAACCGGATCCGCTCCGCCCCCTCCGGCGGGGCTACCGACTGGGGCCGGGTGGCCGGAGCGGGTTCCTCGCGAACCGATGGCGCCGGCCCCCTGTCGGAAGGGGGAGAGATCTGTCCGGCTCCGTCGCCCGAGTCCAAGGTCGGGCGGAAGTCTTCGAAGAATTCCTTCCATGCCGAACCGACGCTGTCGGGGTCGTCCCGGTAGCGCCGGTACATCTCGTCGATCAGCCACATGTTCGGGCCGAGCGTGGATGGGTCGAGGTCGGTGCGGTCGGTCATCGGGCAAACACCACAACGATCAACGCTTGTCGCTCTTCATTTCTTTCGAACATGAGGTGAGGGTACCCGCTTCGGATGGCCGCCGAAGCTGCCGCGACGGCTCCGGTCCTATCCCTGACGGAGTGATCCGACGGTGGCGGCCAGCCCTTGCTCCAAGGGCGTCCATGGGTGCCAGCTCAGCTCGCGCCCGGCCAGCTCCGAGTCCAGGGCGTTCCGCCTGAGGTCCCCCTCCCTGGGGGGGCCGAACCGCGGCTCCCGCCGGAACCCGGTGACCTCAGCGATCAGCTGGTAGACGCGGTTCACGCTCGTCTCAAGACCGGTCCCGACGTTGTAGAGCACTCCCGAACCCCGCTCGGCGGAGAGGGAGAAGGCGTGGACGGCGTCGTCGACGTACAGGTAGTCGCGGGTCTGGTTCCCGTCGCCGAAGATCGTGGGAGTCTCGCCGGCCAGCATCTGAGAGCCGAAGATCGCCACCACGCCGGCCTCGCCGGCCGGGTCCTGCCTCGGGCCGTACACGTTCGCCACGGCGAGCGCGGTGTAGTCCAGGCCCCGCAGGTCCCGGTAGAAGCGGAGGTACTCAAGGGCGATGGCTTTCGAGATGCCATATGGAGACAGGGGGCGGGCACCTCGCCGCGCGCTCTCCTTCACCGGGACCTGCCGGGGCTCGCCGTACAGCGTCCCGCCGGACGCCGCGAACACCACCTTTCTGGTCCCGGTGGCGCACGCGGCCTCCAACACGTTCAGCAACCCCATGACGTTCACGCTGGCGTCCTCGGCAGGCGACCTCACGGACCGCGACACCGAGGCCTGGGCGGCCAGATGCATGACGACCTCCGGGCGGTGGCGTTCGAACACCGTCCGGATCTCCTCGACCCGCATGTCCATGTTGTAGAAGGTGAACTGCTGACCGTAGCCGCGGGCCTCGGCCAGGTTGGCGATCCGGCCGGACGACAGGTCGTCGACGGCCACCACCCGTTTCCCCTCGGCCAGGAGCCGGTCGGACAGATGCGAGCCGATGAACCCGGCGCCTCCCGTGACCAGATACGTCGGCATGGCACGGGAAGTTAACCACTCGCGATGGGCCAGGGAAGCCGAAGGGCGAGGCCGTCAGCGCCGAGCGCGCGGGACGACAAGCCTGAGCGCGTGTGGGTTTCGGAGAAACGGACGACCTTGTTGTCCACCAGCCCCGCCCGCTTCGCGGCTTCGATCACCACCACGTCGCTGAGCTCCGGCCGCCGCTTCGGCGACACAACCCAGATCGCGCCGTTCCTTTTGATCGTGGCCTCCAGCCCCTCGAGCATCTCCAGCGCCCGCGGATCCTCCGCGAGGAAGAAGACCAGGTCCGCACTCTTTTTCCGGCGCAGCGAAACTTGGGCCCCGGTTCGCTCCAGCTCGTGCAGGAAATCCGGGTCTTTGATGCCTAGAACCGTCACCAGCGACCCCGGCTTCACGCCGAGCTTTTCCATCCTGCTGCGGTCGCTGTAGTCGCGTTCGCTCATCGAGGTGGCACCAAGTGTTGGTCGCGTTGCGACGGAGTATGCCCTCCTTGACGCCGGGGGTCGCCTGGGCGGCGGCGGGTACCAAGGACCCGACGGGCAACCCCAGAAAACGCCGACCGGCGCATCGCGTCATGATGGGGGGCGAATCGCCCCGAAAGGAGGCAGCCATGGACGTGACCGACGTCATCGGGCAGGCGCGGGACGCCATCACCGTCAAACGCGTGTTCGGCGACCCGTACGAGAAGAACGGCGTGACGTTCATCCCCGCAGCGAAGGTCCAGGGTGGAGCGGGTGGCGGCACGGGCGAGAGTCCCGAAGGCCAGGGAAAGGGGTCGGGCAGCGGCTTCGGCCTATCCGCCCGGCCGGCCGGCGCTTACGTGATCCGGGAGGACCACGTCACCTGGCAGCCGGCGGTGGACGTGAATCGAGCGGTCGCCGTCGGCGGCGTGGTCGCGGTGATCTTCCTGTTCACGTTGCGATCGATCGCCAAGGCCCGGACGAAGGCTCGGGTCGTTCGAGCCGTGGCCAAGGCCAAAGCGAGGCAGCTCGAGGCGGCCTAGCGAGAGAGGGTCGACGGGCGTGGAGCCCGAAGCATCCTCGACGCCCGATCTCATCGCGCAGAAAATGACGACGATGACCGCCCGCGGGACCAGGCTGTGCCGTCGTCTCGCCGAATCCCTGCTCGAGCGGGTCCCCCTCCACGCGGCGGTCGCCGCCGTCGTCCTGCTCGCCTCGTGCACGGGAATGCGGCCGGTCACCGTCACCACTCCCTCTTCACTCGCTCCGCTTCCCAGCGTCTCACCGTCACCGCCACTCTCCCTCCCCCCCATCATCTGGAAGCCGCAGGTGAGGCTCTCCTTCGACTACGAGGAAGGCGTCGCATCGGCCGACCGGACGCTGGTACGAAGCGCCCTCAGACAGGCCATCCCCCTCTTTCCGTATCCCCATCGCCGTGCGCCCAGAAGGGCCCTCATCGCGGTCTTCGTCCACTCCGGGAACAGCGAGCTATCGCGGCCGAACGAGATCGCGGAGGTCCGCCGGCATAGCGTTCACGTGTTCGTGGGGGGCGACGGATGGCGGAACTCCACCCTGGTTCAGCGACGACAAGCCATGTTCCACGAATGGGTCCACATCGTCCAGCAACTCGAGTCTCCGTTCGGCTTTGGACCGGTCTGGCTCACCGAGGGTTCCGCCGAGTGGGCGGCGTGGGATGCCATGATCCGAAAGGGGCTGGCCTTGCGGAGCTCCGTCGAGGAGCTCTACACGCGGGGAGCTTTGCTCGCGGACCCGGACCGAAAACTCAAGGACCTCGAAGGGCGGCGCTTCTACCGGGACGATCCAGACGGCCTCGACTACGCGCTCGGCTACGTCGCGGTCGACGTTCTCGATCCCGCTCGAGGATGGAGGACGATCGTGAGCTTTTATCGGGCGCTCGGGGACGGCTACCACTGGCGAGAGGATTTCCGTTCGGTGTTCGGGATCTCGGTGTCGCGCTTCTATCGTTCGTTCGAAACTGCTCGCGCCGACGGCTTCTCGCCCTGAGCGAGGACCCCCAGGCCATCACGAGGTTCGGCCCGGGGCCGGGTGGCCCTCCAACGAGGGGCCCACCGGCCCCTGTGGCCTCGATGTCACCACCGCATCCTGTCTCCATGTTCGTACGATATTTCCTCGAGCTCCCTTTCCCGGCGGATCGAGTCGAGCAGGTCCTGCTGTCTTCGCCTGCGGAGTGGATCCCAGGGGCGATCGAAGACGCCAGCCGTCACGGGGAGGCCCTGCTGGCCGAAGTCGGATTCGGCGCTCCCGAGCGACGGATCCAGAGGAAGGTCGAGCTGGAGATCGCCGACCCCATTCGTCTCGGGTTCTCGACCTTGCTGCCCATCACATGGCGTGCGACGGAGCTGGCCGCACTGTTCCCGGTGATGGAGGCCGACGTGGAGATCGCAGCACTTGGCGCCTCCCGCACCCAGCTCTCGTTCAACGGCCGTTACCGTCCTCCGCTTTCGATGGTGGGACAGGCCGTCGACCGGGTGGTGCTCCATCGGGTTGCCGAAGCGACCACCAAGGATTTCCTCGAGCGGGTGGCAACGAAGCTCTCGAGCACGCTGGCGGCCGGGGCCGCGAACGGTGACGGGGCTCTTGGCAGTCTTGGGACCATGACGGCCTTCCCGACCCTGTTCGCGCTGGCCGCTCCGGAGGGGCCGGCAGATAGCCTGAGGCAGTCCCGAGGTCCCACCTCCGGATAGCATCGACCGGATGGCTTCCCCACGGGACGATCCGGGGGCGTACCCCGAGCATCGTGAGGCTGAGGTCGTCCTCCGCGACGGCTCGACCGCCCATGTCCGACCGCTTCGTCCCGAGGACGAGCCACGGATCGAGGCGTTCCTCCGAGATCTGTCCGGTGAGTCGCGCTATATGAGGTTCTTCTCGGGCTTCCTCGACCTCGAGAAGGCAGCCGCTTGGGCGGTCGACGTCGACTACAGCAGCAGGTACGGCCTGGTGGCAACGGTCGGCCCGGAATCCGTGGTCATCGCCCATGCCACCTACCTGCAAACGGAACCGGACCGCGCCGAGGTAGCCCTGGCCATCGCCGACGCCTTCCAAGGAAGAGGCCTCGGGACGATCCTGGTGGGGCAGCTGGCGCAGGCCGCCAACGAGAACGGGATCGCGCTCTTCGAAGGCAGGGTGCTTCCTCAGAACCACCGGATGATCGAGGTCTTTCGGGAGAGCGGCTTCCCGGTCCAGATGCGCTCCCACCCCGGCGAGATCTACGTGGAGTTTCCGACCTCGCTCTCGCCCGAAGCGATGGAGCGGTTCGAACGACGGGAGCAGAGCGCTGCGGCGGCGGCCATGCGGAACTTCCTGGCGCCCAGATCGGTGGCGGTGATCGGGGCATCACGGACCCGGGGGAGCATCGGCGGCGAGGTGTTCCACAACTTGCTGGCGGCCGGCTTCAACGGGCCCGTGTACCCCGTGAACCCGAAAGCGGAGGTCGTGCAGTCCGTCGTGGCCTACCCGTCGGTCACCGAGATCGCCGGACCCGTCGACCTGGCCGTGATCGTGGTGCCGGGCCCCGGGGTGGCCCAAGTGGCGCGGGAGTGCGGGACCAAGGGCGTCAGGGGCCTGGTGGTGATCTCCAGCGGGTTCGCCGAGGTCGGAGAGGAGGGCCGCCATCGGCAGCACGAGCTGGTCGCCGTGTGCCGAGAGTTCGGCATGCGTCTGATCGGCCCCAACTGCATGGGCATCCTGAACGCCGCTCCGGACGTCCGGCTGAACGCCACGTTCGCCCCGCAGTTCCCACCGTACGGCCGCGTTGGGTTCTCCTCGCAGAGCGGAGCCTTGGGCCTGGCGGTGATCGACTACGCGAGCACGCTCGGCTTGGGCATCTCCTCCTTCATCTCGGTTGGGAACAAGGCGGACATCTCGGGGAACGACCTCATCCACTACTGGGAGGCCGACGAGGAAACCGACGTCATCCTCCTGTACCTGGAGTCGTTCGGGAATCCCAGGAAGTTCGCCCGCATCACCCGCCGAGTGGGGAAGACCAAGCCCATCATCGCGGTGAAGAGCGGCCGGTCGTCGGCCGGCGCCCGAGCTACCTCTTCGCACACTGGGGCGCTGATCGCGGCATCGGACGTGACGGTGGACGCGCTCTTTCGGCAGGCCGGGGTGATCCGGACGGACACCCTCGAGGAGCTATTCGACGTGGCGGCGCTACTGGCCAACCAGCCCGTCCCTCAGGGCAACCGGGTGGGCATCCTGACCAACGCCGGAGGCCTTGGGATCCTGTGCGCCGACGCCTGCGAGGCGGACGGCCTGGAGGTCGTTCCCCTCGACGATCGGGTGAAGGACCGCTTGTCGGAGTTCCTGCCGGGGGAGGCCTCGCTCGCCAATCCCGTCGACATGATCGCCTCGGCAACGGCCGAGGACTACGAGCGGGCTATCGAGATCCTGGCGAACGAGACGGACGTCGACGCGCTGATCGCGATCTTCGTGCCGCCCCTGGTGACGAAGCCCGAGGACGTGGCCCAGGCCATCATGACCGCGGTGGGCGGCAACCACACCCGGCAGCTCCCGGTGCTGTCCGTGTTCCTCTCGGCACGAGGCGTGCCCGACGAGCTCCGGGGCGAGAGCGTTCGCATTCCCTCCTACGCCTTCCCTGAAGGGGCTGCTAGGGCCCTGGCCCGGGCGGTTCAGTATGGGATGTGGAAGGCGAAGCCTGAGGGAGTCGTGCCCGCATTCAACGTCCGTCGAGATGAGGCCGCGGCCCTCATCTCAGCTGCCTTGGCCGACGGGCCCCGTTGGTTGGGGCCCGACGAGGTGGCTCAGCTCTTCGACTGCTACGGGCTGCCGCTGGCGGAGTGGCGCCTGGCCCGCACGCCCGAGGAAGCGGGGGCTGCGGCGGACGAGTTGGGGCGGACGGTGGCCCTCAAGGCGGTGGCGCCCAACCTACTGCACAAGACGGAGGCAGGAGGGGTTCGGCTCAACCTGGAGGGTGGCGACCGGGTGACGACAGCGGCGGAGGAGATGACTCGCCAGGTGCGCGACCGCGGACACGAGGTGGAGCGGTTCATGGTCCAGCAGATGGTCCCGCCCGGCATCGAGATGCTGATCGGGGTGGTGCACGACAGGCAATTCGGACCGGTCGTCGCGGTGGGAGCCGGCGGCACCGCCGTCGAGCTGCTGAAGGACGTCGAGGTTCGCATCACTCCGCTGACCGACCTCGATGCATCGGAGATGATCCACTCGCTTGCGACATACCCCCTCCTGGAAGGGTACCGAGGCTCCCCGAAGGCGGACGTGGAGGCCCTCCAGGAGACGTTGCTGCGCGTGAGCGCCATGGTCGAGGCGCACGGCGAGGTAGCCGAGATGGACTGCAACCCCGTGGTGGTGCTTCCAGACGGCGCAGTTATCGTCGACGCCAGAGTTCTGCTGGAGGCTCCGGAGCCGACGCTTCCGCTTGGAGCGCGTCGGGCCTGACCGGCCGGAAGCCCTTCCGGCCGGCCGGTCCGGGTGATGCGGGCGACCGGATCAGTTCCTCGACGCCCCGTAGGGCATGAGCCCCCAGGGGCCGATCATGTCCGGGCGGACCGAGACGTCATCGACCTCATAGGACAGCCGGTCGTTCACTCCGACCACCCCGTCGACCCCGTGGACCGAGCGCATCCGGGCCGGATGACTCTCGCGGCGCCGGCCATTGGACCGCCGTGCCGATGATAGCTTTTCGCGGTGGTCGAGCAAGCGAAGAGCCGGGACGCCAGGCTGGTCGAAGCGGGCATCCTGCTGTCCTCCGAGCTATCGCTCGAGGCGGTGCTGCAACGAATCATCGAGCTCGCCGCTGACATCACCGGCGCTCGCTACGGAGCACTCGGCGTCCTGGGGCCGGACGGGCTGATCAGCGAGTTCATCACCCACGGCATCACCCAGGACCAGCGCGAGGCCATCGGCAGGCTCCCGGTCGGGAGGGGGATCCTGGGCGTGCTGATCCACGATGCGATCCCACTGCGCCTCAAACGGATCTCGGACGATCCCCGCTCGGTCGGGTTCCCGGCCAACCACCCGAAGATGCGGGCCTTCCTGGGAGCCCCGGTGAAGGCCCGGGGGAACGTGTTCGGGAACATCTACCTGACCAAAGAGGAGGGTCACGGCGAGTTCGACGAGGAGGACGAGCGAGCGATCGTCGCCCTCGCCACGCAGGCCGGGGTGGCCATCGAGAACGCCCACTTGTACGAGGAGGGACGCCACCGCGAGCAGCGGCTGGAGGCCGTGCGCGAGATCGGCGCGGCCATCCTGGAGGGTCGCGAGCCGGACGATGTCCTCGAGCTCGTCGCCGGGCGCGCCGCCGAGCTCGTCGGGGCCGATGTGGCCACCGTGGCGATCCCGCAAGAAGATGAGGGAACACTCGTGATCCGGGTCGCTGTGGGAGTCCACGCGGACGAGCTCCGGGGCATGGAGTTCCCTCGAGCGGGATCGGTATCCGGCGAGGTGGTGGCCAGCGGCGAGCCGGCCGTGCTGGAGGACGCCTCGGAGAGCGACCGGGCCTACCAGCCCATGATCCAAACCGGAGGGATCGGGCCGATGATGATGGTCCCGCTGTCGGTACGCGGTTCGGCCTTCGGCACGCTGACGGTGGGAAATCTGATCGGTGGGCGTCGGTTCGCCCCGGACGACCTCGCACTCGTCGAGACGTTCGCCGAACAGGCCGCTGTGGCCATCGAGTACGGCCGAGCGCAGCATGAGCTGAAGCGCCTGATGGTCATGGAAGACCGCGAACGCATCGCCAAGGAACTGCACGACGGCGTGATCCAGTCGCTGTTCGCCGTGGGGATGGGTCTCCAGGCGACCGCCACGCTCAGCCACGACGATGAGATCAGCCAACGCATCGGGGGTGCGGTGGCCGAGGTCGACCGAGTCATCCGTGACCTTCGCAATTACATCTTCGGGCTCCGGCCCGGCATCCTGGCCGATCGGAAGCTCGACGAGGCCCTCCGCCACCTGGGCGAGGAGTTCCAACAG
>JBKPGU010000043.1:0-13458 GCA_046729535.1 Actinomycetota bacterium | reverse complement strand
CGACAACGGCACCAAGGTCGAATCCGTCCGGCTGAGCGGTCAGCTCCAGATCGGGAGAGCAGATGCCTGCCAGATCAAACTGGACGACACCTACGTCTCCACCTTCCACGCCCGGATCTTCAACCGCGACGGATCATGGTTCGTCGAGGATCTCGGTTCGACGAACGGCACCTACCTCAACCAACGACGGGTGACCAGCCCGGTCGAGCTTCGGGCGGGTGACCGAGTGAAGCTTGGGAAGACCACACTGGAGCTGAAGCGATGAACGTTCGGGTGGGCGCGAAGAGCGACATCGGTCGAGCGCGGGAGCGGAACGAGGACTCGCTCCTCATCAAGGCGCCCCTGTACGCCGTGGCCGACGGCATGGGCGGGCATCGGGGCGGGAACGTCGCCTCGGCCATGGCTCTCGAGACGCTGGAGGAGATCGGCGCCGACAGTCAGCCCGGCGCCCTGATCGAGATAGTCAAGTTGGCGAACGGGCGAGTGCTCGAGCGGGGGGAGGCCGAGCACGACCTCCACGGGATGGGCACGACGCTCACCGCCTTGCTTGCCGATGACGCCAAGGCGCACCTGGTCCATATCGGCGACTCACGCGCGTACCTCCTTCGCGACGGCGTGTTCCGCCAACTCACCCGCGACCACACCCTCGTGCAGCGAATGGTCGACGAGGGTCGTCTGACGAGAGAGGAGGCCGATCACCACCCACAGCGCAGCATCCTGACCCGGGCCCTCGGCGTGGACGCCGAGGCCGAGCCGGATCCGCTGACGCTGGATCTCCAATCCGGCGATCGCCTCCTCCTGTGCACCGACGGCCTGACCGGCATGGTCGATGAGGATCGCATCCGGCAGATCCTGGATGAGGAGCCGGACCCCCAGCGGGCGTGCGACCGGCTGATCGATGAGGCCAACGCGGCGGGTGGCGAGGACAACATCACCGTCATCGTCCTGGACTTCGGGGAGGACGATGACACCGCCGACTCGGGGGCCACGGGCGCGAGGCGAGCCGCCCCCCCGGCCGGCGACGGGGCGGGGGGCGCTCACAACGCTGGCTCGTCACGCCGGGAGGACGTGGCCGGGCCGTCGTCGCCGGCCACGACCACCATCACGGAGGAACGAACATCGTCCGACGGTACGGTGATCGCCGATGCCTCAGCCTCCAGGCCCGTCGGGTCCGATCACCTCCAGGCACCGCCGAAGGCCCGGCGGAGATGGGGCAAGGTCCTGCTCTGGACGGCGGTGATCCTGGCGCTCTTGACGGCTGCGGTCATCGGCGTCCGTGTCTACGTCGACCACCAGTGGTACGTGGGAGACGCGGGAGGCCGCGTCGCGATCTACAACGGCATCCCTACCAAGGTCCTCGCTTTCGACCTCAGCCACGTCGAGGAGACCACGCCGCTTTCGGCCGCCGCGGCCGAGCGGCTGGCGCCATGGAGGGGGCTGCCCGACGGGATCACGGCCGAGAGCCTTTCCGATGCCCGGAGCATCGTCGAGCAGATCCGCCAAGACCTCGAGGGAACGAATCGAGCGGGCGGCTGATGCAGATCCCCGCCTCGCCCGCGCCCCTCGACCGCAGCCGTCACGGCACCCAGCTGGCTCTCACCATCCTCGCGGTGCTGCTGTCCGTGGGGGCCTATGTCCTGGTGACGCTGGGAACGACGGGCAAGACGCCCCCGGGCGTGGGCGGCTTCGTCGCCGTGATGGCCGGCAGCTACCTAGTCGCCCATCTCCTGATCATCAGGTTCGCACCGGGAGCCGACCCCGTGATGCTCCCCTGCTCGGCGGTCCTGGCGGGGCTGGGCTACGCGATGATCTACCGGCTCGACCCGGATCTGGCCGCCGCGCAGTTCGGTTGGCTCATGGTCGGCATCGCCCTGTTCGCAGCGACCCTGGTCTTCATTCGAGACCACCGAACCCTCGATTCGTACACGTACAGCATAGGGCTCCTCGGGGTTGGCTTCCTCCTGCTGCCGATCGCTCCCGGGATCGGCCGGACGATCAACGGTGCACGTCTGTGGGTGGGGATCGGGCCGCTCTCCTTCCAGCCATCGGAGATCGGGAAGGTCCTGATCGTGATCTTCCTAGCCTCCTACCTCTCGGCCCGGAAGGAACTTCTGGCGGTGGCCACCCGCCGCCTCGGGCCCATCCGGCTTCCCGAGCCCCGCTACTTCGGTCCGCTGCTCGTGGCGTGGTTCCTGTCCCTGGCCATCCTCTTCATGGAGAAGGACCTCGGCTCGTCCCTGCTGTTCTTCGGCATCTTCGTGGTGATGCTGTGGGTCGCCACCGCCCGGGCGTCGTTCCTGGTGCTCGGCCTCATCCTGTTCGCGGCCGGCGCCATCCTCGGGTACGCCGCGTTCGGGCACGTGCAGACCCGGGTGCACATCTGGCTGCACGCGCTCGAGCCGGACAAGGTCCAGGCCCAGGGCTACGGCCAACTCGCCCAGTCGGAGTTCGCCATGGCCACCGGTGGCGTGGCCGGGACCGGACTGGGACAGGGACATCCCGGCCTCATCCCGTTCGCCGCCACAGACTTCATCTTCGCCGCCATCGGGGAGGAGCTCGGGCTCCTGGGCGTGACCGCCGTCCTGCTCCTGTACGTGGTGTTACTTGGCCGAGGGTTCCGCGCCGCGCTGTCGCGCGAGGACGGGTTCAGCAAGTTGCTCGCCACGGGCCTCACGACAGCTCTCGCGCTGCAGGCCTTCATCATCGCGGGCGGGGTGACCCGGCTCATCCCCCTCACGGGCATCACGCTGCCGTTCGTCTCCTACGGTGGATCCAGCCTGGTCGCGAACTTCGTCATCCTGGCCCTCCTGGTCCGCATCTCGGCGCCGTCGCGGGCTTCGACCCGCGGCCGGCCGTTGGGGCGGCATCGAAGCCGGGCCGGGAGAGCCCAGTCTGGCCGAGCCGGCGGGTCACCAGGAGGGGCCGGTGACGCGGAGACGGTGATCACCCGGAAGGACGAAGGCTGATGGACCGGCAGATCCGCACCCTGGCCTTCGCCCTGCTCGGCCTATTCGTGATCCTGTTCGTCCAGGCGAACTACATCCAGGTGTTCGCGGCGAAGCGCCTGTCGAACAACCCGGCCAACACCCGGCTGCTGCTGGAGGAGTTCGGGATCAACCGGGGCGAGATCCTGGCCCGTGACGAGCAGACGGTGCTGGCTCGGAGCCGAGCCACGAACGGCAAGTTCAAGTACCTCAGGATCTATCCGCAAGGACCGTTGTACTCACACATCACGGGTTTCCACTCCGTCCTCTTGGGCAGAACCGACCTCGAGTCCTCGATGAACAGCTGGCTCTCCGGGCGGGAACCGCAGCTGCTTCCGCAGAACCTGGTCGACGAGATCCTCGGCCGGGACAAGCGCGGGGCGACCGTGGTGACGACAATCGATCCGTCGCTGCAGAAAGTGGCGAAGCAGGCGTTGGGATCGCTCCCCGGAGGCGTGGTGGCCATGGACCCGAGGACGGGAGAGATCCTGGCGATGGTGGACAACCCGACCTACAACCCCAATGCGTTGGCATCTCACCGCCTGGACAGGGTCCGACAGGCATGGAAGCAGCTGACGGCCGACCCAGAGAAACCGCTGCTGTCCCGATCCTCGGATGAGCTGTTCCCTCCGGGTTCGACGTTCAAGCTGGTCACGGCCGCCGCGGCCCTGGAGAACGGGATGGATCCGGGCAGCACGTTCCCAAATCCGCCGGAGCTGGACCTCCCTCAGACCACCCACAACCTGGAGAACTTCGGCGGCGAGCATTGCCTCGGCGGGGCGTCGGAGCTGACGCTGGCCGAGGCCTTCCAAGTGTCGTGCAACGTGGTGTTCGGAGAGATCGGGCTGCGCCTTGGCGCGGAGAAGCTCGTCGAGCAGGCCGAGAAGTTCGGCTTCAACGGACACGTTCCCTTCGACATCCCCTTCGCCGAGGGCCGGATACCCCCGCCCGGTGACTTCAAGGACCAACTCCCGGCGGTGGCCTTCTCGGCCATCGGGCAGCAGAGCGTCGGGGCAAACCCGCTGCAGATGGCCCTGGTGGCGGACGCCATTGCCAACGGGGGGACGGAGATGCGCCCTCGCCTGGTCCGCGAGATCAGGGATGCCTCCGGGCGGATCGTGGAGAGGTTCGATCCCACCCCGTTCGGGGAACCGATCACGGAGAGGACCGCGGCGCAGCTCACTGCGATGATGGTCAGCGTCGTCGAGTCGGGAACCGGAACGGCGGCGCAGATCCCTGGGATCCAGGTGGCAGGCAAGACCGGCACCGCTCAGACGGCGCAGGGAAACCCACACGCGTGGTTCGTTTCCTTCGCGCCGGCGAACGATCCCCAGATCGTCGTGGCGGTGGTGGTTCTGAACGGGGGCGACCTCGGGAGCGACGCGACGGGCGGCCAGGTGGCCGCCCCGGTGGCCAAGGCCGTGATCGAAGCGGCCCTGAGGAGCTGATCGGATGGCGCGCATCGAAAGCGACGTCCTGCTGGGGGGGAGGTACCGGCTGCTCGAGCGGATCGCCACGGGCGGGATGGGGACGGTGTGGGAGGCCGAGGACACCGTCCTGCACCGGCGGGTGGCCCTCAAGATCCTGTCCGAGTCCCTCTCCTCGGACGAGCAGTTCATCGAGCGCTTCCGGAGGGAGGCCCGGGCTGCCGCCGGCCTTTCGCACCCCAGCGTGGCAGGGGTCTTCGATTACGGCGTGGACGACGACGTCCACTTCATCGTGATGGAGCTCATCGCCGGCGAGACCCTGGCCGCCAGTCTGGCTCGAGGGAAGTTGCCGTGGGAAGAGGCGGTGCGGATCGCGGAGCGCGTGGCCGACGCCCTCGAAGAGGCTCACAAGGCCGGCGTCGTTCACCGCGACGTGAAGCCCGGCAACATCATGCTCACCGACGGAGGTGGCGTGAAGGTGATGGACTTCGGCATCGCCGCCGCCGCCTGGGCGGTCCCCATCACCGTCAGCGGATCGACCATGGGTACCGCCACCTACATCTCCCCGGAGCAGGCCGCCGGGCACCGGGCCACGCCGGCCTCCGACGTCTACTCGCTGGGCGTGGTGGTGTACGAGATGCTGGCCGGGAGGCCTCCGTTCGCCGGCAGCTCGCCGGTCGCCGTGGCGGCGGCCCACGTCCACGATCAGCCGCCGCCCCTTCGAACCCTGGCCCCCGGCGTTCCCGAGCATGTCGCTGCTGTCGTCCACCACGCGTTGGCGAAGGACCCGGCCGCTCGACACGCATCGGCCCGCGAATTCGCCGACTTGCTCCGGTCGCCGACCGCGCCGGCCGGCTCGACTTCCGAGGCCGAGACCACGCAGGTGGTCCTCCCGCCGGCGGGGACGGGCATCCTACCCACCGTGGGGGAAAGCGGAACCGCGCCGTCGGGCCTCTCCGTGGCCGCGCCGGCACCTCCGGCCCGCAAAGCCCGGCCACCCCGATCACGAGCACCTCGGCGCGCCGTGGGCGGGGCGTTCCTCGGGTTCCTTGCCGCCCTTGTCGTGGTCCTCATCGCGCTGGCCCTCATCCTGGGTGGCAACACACCGAATCCACTCAGCCCAACCAGCCCTGCGCCCTCGTCGACCCAGGGGGTGATCGCCGTCCCCAACGTCCTGGCACAGAAGGAAGCCGACGCGAAGAGAGCGTTGGAGCAGGCCGGGCTGAAGGTAGGCGAGATCAAGAAGGTGGAGGGTCCCGACGGCACGGTCGTCAACGCCACGCCGCTTCCCGGGGTACTGGTCCCGTTGGGGACACCGGTTACCTTGTACGTGGGTTCGACGCCTTCGCCGACCCCCAAGCCCGAGCGCGGCCAGGGGAACGGCAAGGGCAAGGGGAACGAGGGCGACTAGTCGCCTGGGCCGCATCACAGGCGTGACGGCGCGAGTGCAGACAGAGAGGTCATGACGACGCGGGTCCTTGGCGGACGGTACGAGATCACGGAGGTCCTCGGCCGCGGCGGGATGGCCGAGGTCTATCTGGGTACCGACCGGGTGCTTGGTCGGCAGGTAGCGGTGAAGGTCCTGGAACCTCAGTTCGCTCGCGATGCATCCTTCGTCACCCGCTTCCGAAGGGAAGCGCAGTCCGCGGCGGCGCTCAACCATCCCAACGTGGTGAACGTGTTCGATACGGGCTCCGATGACGGAACGCACTTCATCGTCATGGAGTACGTCCAGGGCAAGACGCTGTCCCAGGTGATCAGGGACTCTCCACTCCTCCCGGAACGGACCGTGGAGATCGCCCAGGCCGTTGCCGATGCGCTGGCCTTCGCCCACGAGAACGGCATCATCCACCGCGACGTGAAGCCCGGAAACATCATGCTCACCCCCACGGGTGACGTGAAGGTGATGGACTTCGGCATCGCCCGGGCAACCACGTCCGAGTCCCTCACCCAGACCGCTACGGTCCTGGGGACCGCCACGTATTTCTCGCCTGAGCAGGCTCAGGGCGGACCCGTCGACGCCCGGTCGGACGTGTACTCGCTGGGTTGTGTGTTGTACGAGATGCTCACCGGCAGACCTCCGTTCTCAGGCGACAGCCCGGTGACCATCGCCTACAAGCACGTGAAGGAGGACCCGGTCCACCCCAGCAGCATGAACCCGGAGATCCCTTCCCAGCTCGACGCCGTCGTGATGAAGGCCCTGGCGAAGAACCCGGCCAACCGCTACCAGTCCGCCGGCGAGATGGCCAACGACCTCGCCCGGTTCCGGGAGGGAGCCCCGGTGGGAGCCACCCCGGTCCTTCCACTCGAGCCCACCGAAGTGGTCGAGCGCCAGACCCGTGCCACCGCGATCCTTCCCACGACGACCACCCCTACCACCCAGCGTCGCCGCAAGTCGATCGCATGGATCGTGCTGGCCGCGCTCCTCGTCCTCATCGGGGTCGGCCTGTTCTTCATGGCTCGGAGCTTGCTGTCCGAGCCCCTGGTCACGGTCCCCGACGTGAGAAATCAACCCGAAGCCTCCGCCAAGAACATCCTTCGTTCGAACGGGTTCGCGATCGGAGAGGTCACACGTGAGCGATCGGACTCCGTGCCGAAGGGCCGGGTCATCGACTACAACCCCAAGCAGGCCCACGACGGAGACGCCATCGCGCTCATCGTGTCGGCCGGACCGGAGACTGTCGAGGTCCCCAGGGTGATCTGCGAAGACGAAGCGACGGCCAGAGGCGACCTGGAGAGCAGGAGATTCATCGTGAAGCTCGGTCCCGAGCGCTCCAACGAAGCGTGCCCGACCGAGGGGCTTGTGGCCGACCAGGATCCGAACCCCGGAGAGCTGGCCCCGGTGAACTCGACGGTCCGGATCTTCCTGAACCCGGCGCCTCCGCCAAGCCCGAGCCCCAGCCCGTCGCCTTCGCCTTCGCCGTCCCCCTCACCAAGCCCCTCGCCAAGCCCGAGCGAGAGCCCCTCGCCCAGCCCCTGACTCTCGGCAGCACGGCGTGGACCATGCGCTAGCATTCCGGCCGACACTTCCCGTGACCAATCCCTTCCCCGGAAGGGACCCGCCTTGGACGTCGTGGTTGAAGAGTTCACCGATGAGGAACGGGAAAGGCTCTCGCCGTTCTTCACCAGCCTCGACCGGCCCGTTTTCGCCCTGATCAACCTCCCTGAGGTGGTGAAGGGGGCGCTGTTCGCCAGGTACTCCCGGTCGGCCAAGTCGTTGCGACGTCTGTTCCTCGACGAGTTCTCGGAAGGGGAGACGGCCGTCGCCGCCCAGACGGTGCAGGACGTCGGTGTCGGCCGGGCCGAGAAGTTCTACGAGCGCGTGTTCTTCGAGTACGGTGACGACTCGGTGGCCCAATTGGGGGGGGTACATCTGGCATGCGAGCAGGTGTCCCAGCCCCTGGCAAAGGTGTTGGAGTGGGGACGGCTGGCCGCCTACCTCGAGCAGTCCACGCGATACGTCCCGTACGACGACCGGCCCGGGGGGCGGTGGCGGTACCACGTGCCGGAGGAGCTTGGTACCCATCCCGAGCTGCGGGAACTGTACGTCCAGACCCTGGACCGGGCCTTCGAGACCTATGCCCGGTGGCTGGGCCCGATGCAGGACTTCTACCGAAGCCTGTTCCCGAAGGACGAGGCGGACTCGGACTTCGTGTACCGGATGACCATCCGGGCCAAGGCGTGTGACACCCTGCGGGGCCTTCTCCCGGCTGCCACACGTTCCAACGTCGGGGTGTTCGCCACCGCTCAGGCCTACGAGCAGCTGCTGCTCCGGATGCGGGCGAACCCGCTGGTCGAGGTCCGGGAGTACGCAGACCTCATGCTGGCCGAGCTCCGCAAGGTCATCCCCGCGTTCCTGACCCGGGTCGATCTCCCGGACCGCGGCGAGCGCTGGAGCCGCTACCTGTCCGAAACGCGAGAGGCGACGTCGGAGGTCGCAGCGAAGTTCCTCCACGGAATCCCTCCCGAGGACCGGCCCATGGTCACGCTGGCGGACTTCGATCCCGAGGGCGAGGTGAAGGTGGTCGCGGCGGCGCTGTACGCGGCCAGCGACCTGCCCGACGATCAGCTCTTGGAGATCGCCCGAAAGATGTCGGCCGACGAGCGGACCGCCGTCCTCGAGGCCTACGTGGGGATCAGGACGAACCGCAGGCACAAGCCGGGCCGGGCCTTCGAAGGGACCTCCTACCGCTTCGACGTGCTCTGCGACTACGGCGCCTTCCGCGACCTGCAACGCCACCGGCTGCTGACCATCGAATGGCAGCCGTTGACGCCGGCGCACGGGTTCACGGTCGCACCCGAGATCGAGGCAGCCGGCGCCGTCGACGACTGGAACGAGGTCATGGCCGCCGGAGCCGGGCTGTTCGAGTCGATGCGAGACTCGGGACTGGACGATGCGGCCCAGTACGCGGTCCCCATGGCCTTTCGTGTCCGGTTCGTCATGCAGATGAATGCGCGGGAGGCCATGCATCTGATCGAGCTGCGGTCCACCCCTCAGGGCCATCCGGAGTATCGGCGGGTCGCTCAGCTCATGCACGGCCTCATCGACCAGGAGGCCGGCCATCATGGCATCGCTGCCGCCATTTCGTTCGCCGACCACAGCGCGGTGGAGCTCGCTCGGCTGGAGGCCGAGCGGCGGACGGAGGAAAAGCGGCGACGAACTCCCTCGTGAACAAACCGACCAGTCGGTCCTGGCCGTCCTGGCAGGCTGCGGGGCTGAGACAATGTCGCCCCGTCATGGTCGCGCTCCTCTCACTCCTCGCCTACGACCGTGAAGACCTCATGGTCGCGGCCCTGGCCGGGCTGATCGTGGCCGGAGTGGTGGTTGCCATCGGCGCATGGCTGCTCATGTTCCGCGAGGCGAAGCGCAGGTCGCGGGATGCCGAGGGGCGGACCGAGCCGGCCAACATCTCCGACGCTGGCTCGGGGAGCCCCGAGCGCTAGGCCGAGTTCCCCTGCCCGCTCTGCGCGGCCGCCTTCTGCTTCTCCTCCTCCACCAAGACCCTTCGGAGCACTTTCCCCACCAGGGTCTCGGGAAGGGAGTCGCGGAATTCGATCGTTCTGGGGACACGGAATCCAGTCAGCCCCTGCTTGGGGTCCTTGCAGAACGCGATGATCTCCGCCGCGGTGGCCGTCTCCCCTGCTTTCAGCACGATGTAGGCCTTGACGGACTCGCCCATCTGATCGTCGGGGAGGCCAAGCACTACCGCTTTCAAGATCTTGGGGTGGCGGTATAGAACCTGCTCCACGTCGGTGGGGAAAACCTTGAAGCCGGACACGATGATCATGTCCTTCTTGCGATCGACGATGTAGAAATAGCCCTCCTCGTCCATCTTTGCTATGTCTCCGGTGAGGAGCCACCGCGTCCCATCCGGCGCTTCCTTGATCATCCCGTCGGTCTCTTCGGGGCGGTTGAAGTAACCTTGCATGATCTGAGGACCAGCGATGATCAGTTCGCCGTCCTTGCCCTTCTCCACGTCCCTGGTCCAGTCCTCGAGGTCGACGATCCGGCAATCGGTGTCGGGCACCGGGAGTCCGATCGAGCCGGGCTTGCGAGTTCCCACGATCGGGTTGCCATGGGTGATCGGCGAGGTCTCGGTGAGACCGTAGCCCTCGACGATCCGGCCACCGGTAAGGCTCTCGAACTTCTCGGCCACCGCCAGCGGCAGGGGCGCCGCTCCGGAGAAACAGGCCCGGATGGACGACAGGTCGTACTTCGACGTTTCTTTCCCCTCGTTGATGGCGATGTAAAGGCGGGGCACACCCGGAAACAGGGTGGGCTTCTCCTTCTGGATGACCTTCAGGGTCGGCCCCAGCTCGAACCTGGGCATCAGCACCAGCTTCGCCCCCACGTACAGCCCCAGGTTCATGCACACCGTCATCCCGAACGAGTGGAAGAACGGGATGATGCACATGAACCCCTCCTGGCCCTCGACCAGGTCTGGGAACCACGAGCGCCCCTGCATGGCGTTCGACACAAGATTGGCGTGGGTAAGCATTGCGCCTTTGGACGGGCCGGTCGTCCCCCCCGTGTAGATGAGGCCGGCGACGTCGGTCTTCGCATTCACGTCTGCCACTGGGACGGGCTCGTACGAGCCGGACATCATCTCCCTCCACCACCGCACCTTGGCCCCCGACGGCACCGGCGGCCACGGCTCTCCGGTGTGCTTGGCCTCCTTCTTCATGCGGAAGGGCGCGAGGAGATTGATCGGGAACGGCATGTAGTCGGTGACCTTGCCCACGATGACCTCGCGGAGACCGACGGCATCGCGCACCTCGGCCACTTTCGGGTAGAGCACGTCTAGGGTCACACACACCTCGATGCCGGCATCCTTCAATTGGTGGGTGAGCTCCCGCTCGGTGTACAGCGGGTTGTTGCCGACCACCACGGCCCCGATCCGAAGCGCGGCGTAGTACGCGATCACATACTGGGGGCAGTTCGGCAACACGAGACCCACCCGATCACCGCGCCCCACGCCGAGGGAGGCAAGGATGCGGCTGAACTGGTCGACCTGCTTGGAGACCTGCCCGTAGGTGAGGGTCTTCCCCATGGGGGCACCGGGGACCCAGAACGCGATCGCCGGACGGTCGGGGAACCGCCGGGCGGCATCTTCGAAGATCGTGAACAGCGACTTCTCGGGGAACGGCGCCAGCGATCGAGGAACATCGGGCGGGTAGCTGGCCAGCCACGGACGACCTTCCATGGATCCTCCTCCGGGTTCTCGAACCTCATTATCGTGAAGCCACGCCGTGGCTGCAGGGTCGAGCGGGCCGACCACCACCCGAATCCCACCTCCGATTCCATTGCGGTACTGTTCGCGTCCGAGCCCCGCAAGAACTCGGGCCGCACACCCTCTCTTCCCGGAGCCCGAAGGAGGACGCTGGTGGGCCACCAAGACACGGACCTCATCGGACAGACCGCGGTCGACCTCGCCGAGCTGGTGAGGAACGGCAAAGTGACACCGCCCGAGGTGGTCCGGGCGCACCTCGAGCGCATCCGGTCCCTCGACCCCCAACTCGGCGCGTTCGAGCGGGTGCGCGCGGAGAAGGCGCTCGCCGAGGCGGAGGACGTGGGAGCCCGCCCCGACTTGGCCGACCTGCCCCTGGCCGGGCTCCCTCTCGCCATCAAGGACGAGATGCCGGTGGCCGGTGAGCCGTTGCGGTACGGGTCGGCCGCCACGCCCGACAGCCCCCAGTCCGAGGATCACGAGGTGGTGAAGCGGGTCCGGGCCGCCGGTGCCGTGGTGGTCGGCATTTCGAGGATGCCCGAGCTGGGGATCTGGGGCACCGGCGACAACGCGTTCGGCATGGCCAAGAACCCCTGGAACCCCGAACGGGTCAGCGGCGGGTCGTCGTCGGGAGCGGCGGCCGCAGTGGCGTCGGGCATGCTGCCGTTCACGCATGCCGGGGACGGCCTCGGCTCCATCCGAATCCCGGCAGCTTGCTGCGGCCTGTTCGGTCTGAAGCCGGGCCTCGGTGTGGTGCCCGCCGACATCGGGCCCGACAGCTGGAAGCACATGACCGAGAACGGGCCACTGGCCACCACCGTGGACGACGCGGCGCTGTTGTTCTCGGTCATGGCCGGACGGGAAGAATTCCGGAACCCGCGCCCGCCGGCCTCTTCCCTGCGCATCGCCATCTCGGTCAAGAACCCTCTGGTCGGGTCACCCGTCGACAAGCAACACAGGGCAGCCGTGTTCGAGACCGGCAAGCTGTTGGAGGGAGCGGGCCACACGGTGACGAACGCCGATCCCCGCTACCCCATCAAGCTGGGTCCAATCGTGACGTCCTGGTGGACGGCCACCGTCGACGACGAAGTCACCGGTCTCGGCCTCGACCGGAAGCGGCTCGAGCCACGCAACCGGAGGCACGCGGCGATGGGCCGCGTCGCCAAGCGGCTGGGCAGGGTCAAGGAGAAGGACCGCAAGGAGTGGCAGCAGAACATCGGCGGCTTCCTCGAGGACTACGACGTGCTCATCCAGCCCACGCTCGCCCTCCCGCCGCTCAAAGCGACGTGGTGGAGCAGACGAGGCTGGTGGGCGAGCTACGTGGCGAACGTGCGGTTCGCGCCGTTCCCCGCGGGGGCGAACTTCGCTCAGATCCCGTCCGCGGCCGTTCCAGCCGGGATGCACAGCCTCGGTGTGCCGCTGTCCGTCATGCTGACCGGGAGGCCCGGCAGCGAGGCCGTCCTCTTCTCCGTGGCAAAGCAGCTGGAGGAGCTCCGGCCGTGGAAGCGCCATGCCCCCGTCGCGGGCCTGGGCTGAGGAGGCTCGAGGTGAGCGAACTGACCGACCTGCTGCGAACCCGCGCGTCCGAAGCGCTCCCACCGGTGGAAGGCGAGCTTCGCGTCGCCGGCCTCCACGAGCCGGTCGAGGTGTTCCGAGACGCCTACGGCGTTCCGCACATCTACGCGAACGACACGCATGACCTGTACTTCGCCCAGGGCTTCGTGGTCGCCTCCGAGCGCTTGTTCCAACGGGAGCTGTCCCTGCGCCTCGGCACGGGTCGCCTGTCGGAGCTCATCGGCGAGCGGACCCTCCCCATGGACCGGTTCATCAGGACGGTCGGCTGGAACCGGGCAGGACGAACGCTGGTCGACCAGTGGGACGACCTCTCGTGGGAGATGTCCGGCGCGTACAACGCCGGGGTTCGGGCCTGGATCGAGCGCATGCCGGCCAGGCCGATCGAGTACGAGATCCTGCAGGTCGACCCCCTCTCGATCGAGGGCCGTCAGGCCGCCGAGATGGCGACGGCCGCCTCTGTGTTCATGGTGTGGAGCCTGTCCACGAACTGGGATTCCGAGTTGCTCCGGGTGGAGATCGCCGAGCGGCTCGGGTGGGAGGCCATGGCCACCCTGTTCCCCGAGCTCCCCACCGAACCGGAGATCGTGCAGGCCGGGAAGTCCGACGGCCGGGGCGGACGGCGGGCGACCCTTGACCTGCTCCTCCAGGCCCCGCCCTTCCCCGCCGGCCAGGGTTCGAACAACTGGGTGGTTTCCGGACGGCGAAGCGTGACCGGGAAGCCGCTCCTGGCGAACGACCCCCACC
>JBKPGU010000042.1:0-20656 GCA_046729535.1 Actinomycetota bacterium | reverse complement strand
GGCCAGCCCCTCGGTCCGGGGAAGGGCCATCAGGAAGTAGATCGTCAGGATGCCGATGGTCAGCATGTTGAAGATCACGCTGGCGATGCTTTTCGTGATCCCCAGGACCCTGGTGATGGACGACGAGGCCAGGCTGGGGAGCTTGGAGGTGACGTCCTTCAGCCGCGCCGACAGGTGGTACTTCTGCTCGAGATCGCCGATCCAGCCACTCTGGTTCCGCAGCCGAGCCACGTAGTCGGGGATGTCCGTGGCGAGCTGTTTGACCTGCTGCACCAGCGGTGGGATGACCAGGAACCCGAAGAGCACCACGAAGCCGACGGCGGCGAGGAAGATGAGGAGCACCGCGGTGCCCCTGGGCATGCCGAGGCGCTGCAACCGCCGCACCGGGGGATCGAGGCCGACGGCGAGGACCGCCGCGATGAGCACCAGCAGCAGGATGTTGCGAACCGCCCAGGCCGCCGCGAGCAGACCGAGGACGACCACCACCGTCACGGTGACGCGGGCGTAGTAGCCCATCCTCGGAGCGTTCGGGTCGGCCACGGGGTAACTCTCGGGCCTCGGAAGGTGCGTTTCCAGCATCTCGGGGAGGCTGTTACGGTGGAGCCGATGGCCTCCACGCAGAACCGAGTGACCCCGCGCGACATCGGGCGACGGGTGTCATTCCAGTACGAGCTCCCCAACGGCTACCTGGGCGAGGTGGTGGGGACCCTGGAGTCGTGGGACGAACCGGCCAATACGTACGTCGTCCGGAACAGGCAGGGACAGATGGTCCGCGTGCCCGCGCTAGGCGTTCGGTTCGGGAAGGTTGTCGCCGGATAGCGGACGGGGGCCGGCTTCAGATCCGTGCGTGGTGGTCGTCTCGCCGAAGGCCGTGGCCCATGCGCGAAGTGCCTCCCGGATCAGCTTTCCGACCGAGTTCCTCGGGAGCGCCTCGACGAACGTGATCGACGCTGGGAGCTGATGCTCGGCCAGCGTGCGGCCACTGAACGTCAACAGCTCGGATTCCGTGGCAGAGGCGCCTTGAGAAAGCACGACGAAGGCCGCCCCCACGTCGCCATCGACCCCCCGCACGCCGACCACGCCGGCTTCGGCCACGGCCGGATGTGTGGCAAGCGATCGCTCGACGTCGCCGGGATACACGATCCCGCCGGGAGTCATATATCGGTCCCGAACGCGGTCGACGATCCAGACCTCGCCGTCGGCGTCCATCCGGGCTGCGTCGCCGGTTCGGAGCCACCCTTGTTCGTCGATCGCCGCTCGTGTCGCGTCGGGCCGCCTCCAGTATCCGGCCATGACGTTGGGGCCTCGGACCAGCAGCTCGCCGGTTTCCCCCGTGCCCAGGTCGCGGGAGTCCTGCCCGACGATCCGAACCTCCACCAGGAGTGGAGGCTTGCCCGCCGCGCCCACCTTCTGGAGCGCGTCGGCCGGATCGACCAGCAGCACCAGCGGCGCGGCCTCGGAGAGCCCGTACCCCTGCAGGATGGTCACTCCTCGGTCCAGGAACGCCCTGATGAGTCGCTCCGACACGGGCGTACCTCCGGTCATGATGAAGCGAACGCTGCCCAGGTCGGCTCCTTGCCAGCGCTTCGCCAGGGTCAGGGCCTCAAGCAGGTCCGGGTTCCCGAACCCGATCGTGACCCGGTGGCGTTCCATGAGGCCGAGCAACTCATCCGCATCGGGCGAGGTGGGGACGACGACCGTGCCACCCATGAACAGGACGGGCAGCACGTTGACGCCGGTCCCGCCAACCCGGAAGAAGGGGGCCAGGGCGACGGTGACGTCGTCGTGGCGGAAGTCCGCACAGGAGAGGAGGTTGACGACGTTCCAGGTCACGTTCCCGTGGGTGAGCATCACGCCCTTCTGCTCACCGGTCGTGCCCGAGGTGAAGGGGATCATGCAGATGTCGCCGAACCCCACCTCCACCTCGGGCTCGTCGTCGGCGGCGTTCGACAGCAGGGTTTCGTAGTCGATCCCTTCGGTCCCCGGATCCCTGCTGCCCACGACGACCCGCTCACCGATCGGGGGTCGAAGCCCCTCCATCGAACGCTCGAGGACCACGACCGAAGGCTCTGCCTGATCGAGCAGGTGGAGGATCGCCGCCTCCTCCAAGCGATGGTTGATCGGTGCCAGGACAGCGCCCGCCTGCCCCGCCGCGAACAGCGATTCGAGGAAGGCCGGATCGTTGGGGCCGACCCACGCCACGCGATCGGTTCCTCGAACGCCCATCGAGCGGAAGGCGTTGGCCAACCGGCGGATCCTGGCGGCGAACTCCGCGTACGACCGGGACCGATCGCCCGAGATCACGGCGGGCCGGCCGGGCGTGATCCTTGCCCGGCGCTCGATCCACGACCCCACTCCCACGTTCGTCATGTCGCTCAGCTGGCTACGTGGAATCTACCGAGAACGGAGCGTTCGCGGGACGAACCGGGATGCAAGAGAACCCGCTCGCCGGTGCCGCGCTAAGCGGCTTCCAGCGCCTCCTCGACGAGGCGGAGGAGTTCGTCCATCTCGAACGGCTTGGCCAAGAACGAAACCACGCCGAGGCTTCTGGCCTTGGCTTCGTCGCGGACGCCGGCTACCGCCGACACTACGATGACCTTCGGCCGTCGCTCCTCCGGGAGGTCCTGGGCCTTCGACAGGACCGCCCAGCCGTCCACATGGGGCAACATGACGTCCAGGACGAGGACATCGGGAGTGAAGGAGTCCAGAGCCTGGAGCGCGGTGAGTCCCTCGGGCGCGACCTGGACCTCGTACCCCTCGCTCTCGAGGTTGAACTGCTCGACCCAGGCGAGATCCGCTTCGTCCTCCACGATCAGGATGCGTCCCTTGCTCATGGAAGCCCCTTCGGATCGCGCATGCCCGACTTAGCCCCCGATCAGTGACGTATCTACCCACGCGCAGGCCGAACTACCGCAGCAGGATACCCGACCCTTCTCCAACTTCGCCCACCAGGGACATCGTCCACCCTGAGTCCTTCGCCATCCGGATGGCTTGGTCTGCGTCGGAGGCCGCCGTCACCACGACGAACCCGAGGCCCATGTTCAGCACGCCGAACAGGTCCCTCGATTCAACGCCTGCGGCGCGGGCGACCAGTTCGAAGATCGGTTGCGGTGTCCAGGCCGAGGTGTCGACCACCGCCCCAAGACCTCCAGGCAGCGCCCGGGGGAGGTTTTCCATCAGGCCACCGCCGGTGATGTGCGAGGCCGATCGGACAAAACCGGCCGCGATCAAGTCCAGGACGGGGCGGACGTAGATCAGCGTTGGCTCGAGAAGCTCCTCGCCGAGCGTTCGGCCCAGCTCCTGGACGAAACCACTCAGGTCGAGACCGGCCTCATCGATCGCTCGTCGGACGAGGCTGAAGCCGTTCGAGTGGAGACCCGAGGACCGGAACGCGAGCAACGCATCGCCGGGGCGGACCCGGCCGGCGTCGAGCACGCCCTCCCGGCGCACCACGCCCACACAGAATCCGGCAAGGTCGAACGATCCGGCGGGGAGGACGCTCGGATGCTCCGCCGTCTCCCCTCCCAGCAGGGCGCACCCGGCCTGCCGGCATCCCTCGGCCACGCCGCTCACGAGGGATGAGACCTCCTCAGGGACGAGCTTCTCGACGGCCAGGTAGTCGAGGAAGAACAGCGGCTCGGCTCCGGTGCACAACACGTCGTTCGCGCACATCGCTACACAGTCGATCCCAACGGTGTCGAGCTTCCCGAGCCGGCGAGCGATGTCCAGCTTCGTGCCCACGCCGTCGGTGGACGCGGCCAGCAATCGGCCGTCGCCGAGGTCGACCAGGCCGGCGAACCCGCCGACACCGCCTCGGACCTCCGTCCGCGACGCGCTCCGAGCGACGTTGGCGATCAAATCGACGGCGCGGGAAGCGGCTTCGAGGTCGACCCCGGCCCGCCGGTAGGCCTCATCCCCCGGCCGGCCGGTTTCGGTCACAGCGTCTCGAGGGCGAACTTCGAGGGCTCGTCCTCGCCGACCGAGACGGGGTACTCGCCGTCGAAGCAGGCCCGGCAGAACGAATCCTTCGGCGAACCGGTGGCGGCGACCAAGCTCTCCAGGGAGAGATACCCCAACGTGTCGGCTCCCACGAACCGACGCACGTCGTCCACCGTCGAGCCGGCGGCGATCAACTCCTTCCGAGTGGACATGTCGATGCCGTAGAAGCAGGGCCACCGGATGGCCGGGCTCACGATGCGCAGGTGGATCTCGGCCGCCCCCGTCTCTCGAAGCATCTGGACGATCTGCCGCGTCGTGGTGCCCCGCACGATCGAGTCGTCCACCACCACCAGGCGCTTTCCCCGTATGGCCTGGGGCAGCGGGTTGAGCTTCAGCTTCACACCTCGGGAGCGAAGCATGGGCGTCGGCTCGATGAACGTTCGGCCGATGTATCGGTTCTTGATGAGTCCTTCCCCGTAGGGGATCGCCGAGGCCTCCGCGAACCCCTCGGCCGCCGAGAACCCCGTGTCGGGGATGGGGATGACCAGATCGCCGTCGGCAGGTGCCTCGGCTGCCAGGCGGCGGCCCATCTCGCGCCGCGCCTCGTGGACGCTCCTCCCCTGCATCGTGGAATCGGCCCGCGAGAGGTACACGAACTCGAACAGGCACAGCGCCGGCCGGGGAGTCTCGGCGAAGTGCCGGGACCGGATCCCTCCTTCGTCGATCGAGACGAGCTCGCCCGGCTGGACCTCCCGGACGAACGTCGCGCCCACGACGTCCAGGGCACAGGTCTCCGACGCCACGCAGAACCCCGAGGGGAGACGACCGATCGAGAGAGGCCGGAACCCGTGCGGGTCGCGGGCTGCGAACAGGGTCTTCTCGTCCATCATCACGAAGGAGAAGGCGCCCGACAGCTGAGGCAACACGCGGACGGCGGCCTCCTCCAGGCCGTCGTCCAGCTCTCGAGCCAACAGCGAGGCGACGATGTCCGAATCCGTGGTGGCCCGCCCTCTCGAACCGCTCAGCTCGAGGAGCTCGGTGGTGTTGACCAGGTTCCCGTTGTGGCCGAGGGCCAGACCGCGCGGGCCGTTCGTCTTGAACGCCGGCTGGGCGTTCTCCCAGGTGGTCGACCCCGTGGTCGAGTACCGCGTGTGGCCGATGCAGAGATCGCCCTGGAGCGTGGCCAGGGTGGACTCAGAGAAGACCTGCGCGACCAGACCGAGCTCCCGGTAGACGAGGATCCGCTGGCCGTCGGACACGGCCATCCCGGCTGATTCCTGGCCCCGATGCTGCAGCGAGAAGAGCCCGAAGAAGGTGAGCCTGGCGACATCCTCCCCGGGTGCCCAGACACCGAAGAGGCCGCAAGCCTCGCGCGGGCCTTCCCCTCCCACTCGGCCGATGGTAACACCGGCCTCCGACGGGCCCGTCCATCGTTACGCTGACCTGGCGCTTCGGCGCACCCAGGCGTTCACCGGAGGTCGAACGAGCATGGCAACGGAGGTCACGATCGACGACATGGCGCCCGAGGACTGGCCCGACGTCCGAGCGATCTACCAGGAGGGGATCGCCACCGGCAACGCCACGTTCGAGACCGAAGCCCCCTCCTGGGGGGCCTGGGACCGCAGCCACTTGGAGGAACCCAGGTTGGTCGCCCGGCTGGAGGGCACCCTGGTGGGATGGTCGGCGCTGAGCCCGGTCAGCGCTCGGCGCGTCTACCGCGGGGTGGTCGAGGTCAGCACCTATGTCGGCGAGCAGGCCCGCGGGCGAGGGGTCGGCCTGGCCCTGCTCTCGGCCATGACCGAGC
This sequence comes from Actinomycetota bacterium, assembly GCA_046729535.1. GTDB lineage: Bacteria > Actinomycetota > UBA4738 > UBA4738 > UBA4738 > JBKPGU01. The sequence goes on along the minus strand of JBKPGU010000042.1, from coordinate 14,913 downwards.
GGTCCGAGGCCGCAGGGATCTGGACCCTCCAGGCCGGTGTCTTCCCAGACAATCAGGCGAGCCTGAGGCTGCACCTCCGCTGTGGCTTCCGCAGGGTGGGGATCCACGAGCGTGTGGGGCAGATGGGGAGCTCCTGGCGCGACGTCGTGCTGCTCGAGCGGCGGAGCCCGGTGGTGGGAACGAACGCCGACCAGCGCTGAACGCCAGCCTCAATGCGCGCGCCACACGTCCGGCTTCTCCAGCAACCTTCGCACGGAGGCCGGAAGGGATCCGCTCGCCAGGTGGGCAAGGGTCACCTTCTCCAAGACCGCGCGGAGGTTCGCTCGGATCGCGACCCAGACGTCGCGGAGCGGCTCGGCCGGCCCCGGGTAATGCATCTCCTCGGGCCGCGACTCGTGGACGCTGGCCAGCGGGCCCTCGACCGCTCGGATGATGGCAGCCAAGCTGATGTGATCGGCCGGCCGTGCCAGTCGATATCCACCCTTCACGCCCCGCTGGCTCTGGACGATCCCCGCGATCTTCAGCTCGTTCAGGATGTTGATCAGGAAGTGCACCGGGATGACCTGATGCCGGGCGATCTCCTCGGCTCGCATGGGCCTCCCGTCGGCGGCGGCGGCCAATTCGGCCCCCGCTCGGACCGCGTAATCAGCCTTCGCCGAGATCCGCATTCGCACATTCTCCTCGGAGGCCGTCCCCGGCCAATCATCCGACCGACCGGACGTCCTCCGTCAGACCCCCGCCAACTCTCCGTCGTGGGTGGGAGGAGCCTCGCCCTGGGGGAAGACCTTCGCGTTTCGCAGGTTCGCGTACATCTGCTTCCCGGAGCGCACGCCCTCGATCTCCTCGTTCGGAAGCTGTGCCAGCAGGAGCTGACCGTCCTCCAGCCGTAGGTGCACCTTCGACATCCATCCCAGATCGATCCGGCGTTCGACGGTGACGGGAAAGGACATCGCTCCGGGCTCCGCGGTGATCTCGACGTCATGCGGCCGGACGTAGGCGAGGGCTTCCACGCCGTCCTCCAGGTGATAAGCGCCGGCGACCGCGGAGTGGCCGAAGTGCACGTGTCCCTCCCAGACCACGCCCCGCAGCACGTTCGATGCCCCGACGAACCCGGCCACGAATGGCGAAGCCGGCTGGTTGTAGATCTGATCCGGTGTGCCGATCTGCTCCACCCGGCCCAGCCGCATCACGACCACCTCGTTCGCCAACTCGAGCGCTTCCTCCTGGTCGTGGGTCACCAGGAGGCTGGTCACGCCGAGCTCTCGGTGCAGCTCGTCCAGCCAGCGCCTGAGCTCCTGACGGACCCGCGCGTCCAGTGCGCCGAACGGTTCATCAAGGAGGAGCACCTTCGGCCGGGGCGCCAGAGCCCGGGCCAAAGCCACCCGCTGACGTTGCCCGCCGGAGAGTTGGTCGGGGTAACGATCGGCGAACGCGTGAAGGCCGACCAGCTCCAGGAGCTCGTCCACGCGCCGCACCTGCTCGGCCTTCGAGACCTTTCGGACCGAAAGCCCGAACGTCACGTTCTGCCGAACCGTCATGTGGCGGAACAGCGCGTAGTGCTGGAAGACGAAGCCCAGGCGCCGATCCTGCGGGCTCTTGTTCGTCTGCTCCTCGCCGTCGACCCAGATGCGGCCGGCGTCCGGCCGCTCGAGCCCGGCGATCATTCGGAGAACGGTGCTCTTGCCGGAGCCGCTCGGGCCGAGCAGCGCGGTGATCTTGCCTTCCAGCGCGTTGAAGCTGACTCCATTGACCGCCTGGAACGCCCCGAAGGACTTGTCGAGGTTCTCCGCGACGATCCCCTTGGTCGCGATGTCCGTTCCCATGCCGGTGATCACGTCGAGATCTCCTTCATCCGCTTCCGCTTGAACAACTCGATGGCGGCCAGCAACAGGATCGACGCTGCTGCCAGGGTGAGCGCTACCAGGTATCCCGCCTGATCTTGCCGCTCCTCGAGGGCCCGGAAGATGTACAGCGTCGCGGTCTCGGTCCTTCCCTGGATGGTGCCGCTGACGATCAGGACGGCCCCGATCTCCCCCATCGCCCGCGCGGCCGACAGGGCCATGCCGTAGAGGAGTCCCCACCGGATGTTCGGGAGGGTCACCCCGAAGAACGTCTGGAACGAGGATGCGCCCAGGGTCCGCGCGGCGTCCTCCTCCTCGGTCCCCAGCTCCACCAGCACCGGCGAAACCTCACGGATGACGAACGGGATGCAGATGAACACCGTCACGACGATCATCGAGGGCAGGGCGAAGATGATCTCGATCCCGCGCGCCGCGAAGAAGGGTTCGAACCAGCCCCCCCGGCCGAACAGGAGAACGGCCATGAGCCCCACGATCACCGGCGACACGGCGAGTGGAAGGTCCACGATGCCGCTGATCAGGCGCCGGCCGGGGAACGAGTCCCGCGTCACCACCAGCGCGACCACGACCCCCAGGGCCGATGTCACCGCCACGGTTACCACCGTGATGACGAAGGTGAGCCAGTACGCGTGGCGGACGTCGGGATCGGTCAGCGTGGAGCCCACCACGTGCCACCCTCCCTTCACCACCGTCCAGACGATCCCGGCCAGGGGCGCCAACAGCAGCACGCCCACGTACGCCAGGGCGATGGCCAGCAGGCCGGCGCGGAGACGGCGGCGGTGGCGCGTCTCACCCGAGTACCTGGCCGAGGTCCCGATGCTCAACGGGCCCTCCTGGGGTGGACCAGGCGCTCGGTGACCAGCACGAGCACGAAAGAGATGGTGAACAGCACGACCGACACGGCCGCGGCCTCTTCGGTCCGGAACTGCGAGGTCAACTGGAAGATGAAGACCGGCGCGGTCAGGGTTCGGCCCGGGATGTTGCCCGACACGATCACGATGGCCCCGAACTCCCCGACCGCCCGGGCGAAGGTCAGGAGAACGCCGGCCACGATCGCCGGCCGGATGGCCGGCAGCACGACCCGCCGGAACGTGGCGAGGACGCCGGCTCCCAGCACGTGCGCCGCTTCCTCCTCAGCCGTGTCGAGCTCGAGCAGGACCGGCTCGACCGTCCGAACGACCAGCGGCAGGGTGACGAAGAGCAGCGCGAGCAGGATGCCCAGCGGGGCGAAGATGACGTGGATGCCCAAGCGGCCGAGAAACTCGCCCACCGGCGAGTTCGGCCCGTACAGGGCAACCAGCATGACACCGGTAACCAGGGTGGGGATGGCGAAAGGCACGTCAACCAGTGCTCCCAGAGCTCCCCGCCCGGGGAACCGCCACCGAACCAGGATGTAGGCGAGGAGCGTACCGAACACCGCGTTCACGACGGCGGCGATGGCGGCCGTGACCAGCGTGAGACGGATCGCCTCGCCGGCCCCAGGAAGGCTCAGGGCCCTGCGGAGCGCCTCCAGCCCAGCGGCGAACCCCTTGTCGATCACCGCCAGGAGGGGAAGGGCGATCATCAGGGCGAGGTAGGCGAAGGCCACGCCGCGAAGGCCCCACCGCCCCCACGGAAGACGGCGGGCCCAGGTCCGCACCTCGAGCGGGGAGGCGGTCTGCGCGCTCATCCCTTGGCGGCTTTGAACGCTCGGGTGAACGCGCCGCTCGGGCCGAAGACCTTCTCGTCCAGCTGGTCCCACCCACCGAGGTCGTCCACCGTGAACAGGTCCTTCACCGCGGCGAACGCGCCCCCGTCGCCTTTCGCCGCGGCCGCCGGGTCGATCGGGCGAAGGTACCCGACCTTCGCGTACAGGTCCTGGGCCCCCGGCGTGTGCAGATAGTCGACGAACGCTTTGGCCACGTCTGCCACGCAGTGCTGCTCGGCGTTCTTGTCCACCACGGCCACCGGGTTTTGGATCAGCACGGTCGAAGGGGGGATGACAATCTGGTCAGGGAGTCCCGCTTTCTGCGCCGTGAACACCTCGTTCTCGTAGGTGATGGCGACGTCGCCGTTGGCGGATTCGAAGTTCTTGATGGAGTCACGGGCGCTCTTGTCCAGAACCGTCACGTTCCGAAAGATGCCTTCCAGGAGCTTCTCCGAACCGGCCTCGTCGCCCTCCGCCACGCCCGTCGATCCTCGCAGGGCCGCCCCGTACGCGGCGACGATGTTCCATCGGGCGCCTCCGCTTGCGGCCGGGTCCGGCGTCAGCACATCAAGCCCCGGCTGCATCAGGTCGTCGAAGTCCTCGATGTGCTTGGGGTTGCCGGGCCGCACGTCGAACACCACCAGCGACGTCGAGACCATCCCGCCGTCGGCGGCCGTCGTCCAATCGCTGGTGATGAGCCCCTCGTCCTTGATCTTGTCCACGTCCGGAGCCAGCGACAGGGCCACCACATCGGCAGGGAACCCGTTGACCACGTTCTGGGCCTGCGAGGTGCTCCCCCCGTAGGACTCCTGGAAGATGACGTTCTGCCCGTTGTGCTCGTCCTTCCACTTGGCTTGGAACGCGGGGATGACCTTCCCGTAGACCTCGCGCGGGGTGCTGTATGCGGCGAACGTGATCACGGGGGATTTCGGCGCGACGCAGCTCCCTCCCCCAGTCTGGCCGAGGGTGCTCTTCGAGCACGACGCCTCGGCCGCCATCAACACGGTCACGGCCGCCACGGCCTGCATCTTCCGAAGACCCATGTGCACCGGCTCCTTCGACCCAGGGGATGATACTTCACTGACTCGATCAAGAAGATTGACTCAGTGCATCGGTCTACCCTACCCGAATCCGAAGCCGGTACGCGCGGCCGCGTGGAAAGCATCGGTGGCTGAAGCTGAGGAGCGCTTCAGCCGGCCAGTCGCTGACCGGACATGCGCGTTGGGAGGGATCCCTCGTAGACCACGACGGCGTCGGACAGCTCGACATCGAAAGCGTGCTCGAAGCGCAGACGTGAACCGCCGGTCAATCCCAACCGGGTGAGGGGGACGTGGTGGAACGCGGCGAGCTCTTCGAGCTCCCCTTCCCGGCCGGATCGGGGCGTCACGACCGCCCGGGACGCGGACTCCGAGAACAACGTCAGATGGGGCGCCTGTCTCCCCGGCAGTCCAACGGTGATCCCGATTCCACCCCAGATCGCGCACTCGGCCAGGGCCACCGCCAGGCCCCCGTCGGAGAGGTCGTGGGCCGAAGCCAGGACGTCGCGGCCCGCTGCTTCCCGAAGGAGCCGATGGAGGCGCGACTCTGCTTCGAGGTCGAGCGCCGGTGGCCGCCCGGAGACCCTCCCCAGGATCCGGTCGGCGAATTCGCTCCCTCCAAGTTCCGGAAAGGTCGAGCCCAACAGATAGATCGTCAGACCGGCAGCTTCGAACCCAGCACCGACCCGCAGACGGTAGTCTTCGAGTACGCCGAGCATCCCGACCACGGGAGTGGGATACACGGCCGAGCCGCCCGACTCGTTGTAGAAGGAGACGTTCCCCCCCGTGACCGGCGTGCCAAGCGCCGCGCAGGCGTCGGCCACCCCCCGCACGGTCTCGGCGAACGCCCACATCACCTCAGGGCGCTCGGGGTTGCCGAAGTTCAGGCAGTTCGTGATGGCCAGCGGGCGAGCCCCCACGGCAGCCACGTTGCGGGCCGCCTCGGCCACGGCGTGCGCTCCACCGAGATAGGGATCGAGGTGGCCGTACCGCCCGTTTCCGTCGGTGGACACCGCCACCGCCTTGACGGTCCCCTCCAGCCGGATCACGGCGGCGTCGCCTCCGGGACCGGCCACGGTTCCGCCCTGGACGAGGGAGTCGTACTGCTCGAAGGCCCACCGGGGGCTCGCGATGCCGGGGGTACCCAGCACCGTGAGGAAGGCGTCCTCGAGCGAGCGTGGCGGCGGGGCCGTTGCCGGATCATCCTCTCGGACCCGGTCCAGCCATGCGGGTCGTTCCCTGGGCCGGTCGTAGACGGGAGCTTCATCGGCCAGGGCTCGCGCCGGGACGTCGGCCACGGTCACACCCCGGTGGGTCACGCGGAGGGAGGACCCCAGGCGTAACGTTCCGACCGTCTGGGCGGCCAGCCCCCACTTCGCGCAGACCGCCGCGGCTTCCTCGACAGCCTCGGGCCGAACGACGGCGAGCATCCGCTCCTGCGATTCCGAGGTGAGGATCTCGAACGCATCCAGGCCGGGTTCGCGCAGCGCCACCTGATCCAGGTCGAGATCGGCCGCCATCCCTGCTCGCGCCGCCGTCTCGGACGCGGCGCACGTGAGCCCCGCTCCCCCCAGGTCCTGCAAGCTCTCCAGGAGCCCCGTTCCCGCCAGCTCGAGGCACGCCTCGATCACGAGCTTCTCGGAGAAGGGATCCCCGATCTGCACGCTCGGACGTGACGCGTGAGCGTCCTCTTCCAGGCCGCGCGAGGCCAGGACGGACACCCCGCCGATCCCGTCGCGCCCGGTGCCGGCTCCGATCAGCAGGAGAACGCTCCCCGCCGAGGGTCTCGCGTCCGCCAATAGCCCGGCGGTCGGAGCGAACCCCACGCACATCACATTGATGGTCGGGTTCGATGCGTGGCACGGGGCGAAACTCAGCTCGCCCCCCACCGTGGGGACCCCGATCGAGTTGCCGTACTGCCCGATGCCGGCCACCACGCCCGAGAACAGGTATCGGTTGTGCGGGTCGTCCAGCGGTCCGAACCGGAGCGGGTCGAGCAGGGCGACGGGTCTGGCGCCCATGGAGAGCACGTCCCGGACGATCCCACCCACGCCGGTGGCGGCCCCCTGGAACGGCTCGATGGCGCTGGGGTGGGAGTGGGACTCCAGCTTGAACACGCACGCCGTCCCGTCACCGAGGTCGACCACCCCGGCGTCCTGCCCCGGCCCCACCAGGACCTGTGGCCCTCGGGTGGGAAGCGTCCTGAGGTGGACCTTGCTGGACTTGTACGAGCAGTGCTCAGACCACATGACAGAGAACATGGCCAGCTCGGTCCGGTTGGGCTCCCGCCCCAGCTTCTGAACGACGAGATCGAACTCGTCGTCGGTGAGGCCGAGGGCCCGATGGAGCGGCTCGTTCATACCCCGACGCGCGGGGCGGACCGAACCCGCGCCGCCGCGAACAGCCACTGGAACACTGCCTGCCCGCCCGTCGGTCCCAGGTCCGGGTCCACCGCGTGTTCCGGATGCGGCATCATCCCCAGCACGTTGCCCGCATCGTTCCACAACCCCGCGATGGAATTCGTGCTGCCGTTCGGATTGAACCGGTGCTCGACCGTTCCGTCCGGCGAGCAGTAGCGGAACGCCACCAAGTGTCGTTGCTCGATGGCGTCGATCTCGTCGGGCGAGGCCACGAACTGGCCCTCGCCGTGCTTGATTGGTACCGGCAGGACCTCGCCTGGGCCGAAGGCGTCCTGGCCACCGACGCCGGGTTCCGCCCGGACGTTGATCCACCGGCAGATGAAGGACAGCGAACGGTTGCGGATCAGTGCCCCCGGCAGCAGACCCGCCTCGCACAGGATCTGGAACCCGTTGCAGACGCCGAGGACCGGGCCACCGGCGTCGGCGAACTCGCGGACGGCCGTCATCACCGGCGCGAACCGGGCGATGGCTCCCGTCCGCAGGTAGTCCCCGTAAGAGAAGCCGCCGGGGAGGATGACCGCATCCGATTCGTGGAGGTCCACGTCCGCGTGCCACACGGGAACCGGTTCTCCGCCCATCGAGCGGACCGCACGGAGGGCATCCCGGTCGTCCAGGGATCCCGGGAACGTGACCACGGCGACCCTGGGCGTCACGTGGCGTCTTCCCCCTCCAGGATCCGGAAGTCCTCGATCACCGGGTTCGACAGGAACCGGGCGGCCATGTCCTCGACCTGGGCCCTCGCCTGCCCCTCGTCGTCGGCCTCCACGGTCAGCTCGATGTGCTTCCCCACCCGGACCTCGGAGACGCCCCGCCACCCCAGCGTGGGGAGAGCGTCCATCACCGCCTTGCCCTGGGGATCGAGCAGCCCCTCCTTCAGGGACACGAGGACCTCGAACCGGAAACTCACGACGACCTCGCCCCCATCCGCCTGAGATACGCGTCGAACGGCTCTTCGGTTATCCCCTCGTACGCCTCGCGGTAGCGGGCCGCAGTCTGTTCGACCACCTCGGTCGGGAGGTCGGGGGGCGGAGGCTCGTGATTCCACCCGCTGGCGTCCAGCCAGTCTCTGACGAATTGCTTGTCGAAGGAAGGTTGGGGGCCGCCAGGCTCGTATCGGTCGGCGGGCCAGAATCGGGACGAGTCGGGGGTCAAAGCCTCGTCGATCAGGATCAAATCGCCGCCGGCGAAGCCGAACTCGAACTTGGTGTCGGCCAGGACGATGCCCCGTTCCAGGGCATGGGCCGAGGCGAACCCGTACAGGGCCAGGGTGACCTCCTTCAGGCGTTCGGCCAGCCCCCGCCCGATCCTGTCGGCCATCTCGTCGAGCGAGATGTTCACGTCGTGGCCGCTGGCCTCCTTGGTGGCCGGCGTGAAGATCGGCTCGGGCAGTCGGTCGGATTCGACCAGGCCCTCCGGAAGCTGGATCCCGCAGACCCGTCCGCTCGCCCGGTACTCCTTCAATCCCGAGCCCGACAGGTAGCCGCGGGCCACGCATTCGATGGGGACCACCTTCGCCCGCTTCACCAGCATGGCTCGGCCGGCAAGCTCGTCCGCGTCGGCCCGGAACGGCTCCGGGAACCGGCCGGCATCGGCCCGGATCACGTGATTGGGAACGATGTGCCGGGTTCGATCGAACCAGTAGAGCGACAGGCCGGTCAACACCTGCCCCTTGGCCGGGACCGGCTGGGGAAGGACCACGTCGAACGCCGAGATCCGGTCGGTGGCCACCATCAGCAGGTGGTCGGGTCCGGCCTCGAAGATGTCTCGGACCTTCCCCTGCGCGTGCAGTTCGGCCAGGGCCATGCCGTCCCTTCCTGCGTTAGCTTTCGGGCGGAACCTCGGGGGAAGGTGCGGGCTCCGTCACCTCCATCTTCTCAAGCCTGGCAAACACCGGGTCCAGGTTGCGTACGAATCCGCCCAGGGTGAACAGGTCCCAGAACGCGTCCCTGGTCATGACGCCCAGCGGTTCGACCTCGGCCCACACCGCTTCCCGGAAGTGGGCCCTTCGCTCCCAGCTCTCGGTGGCAGCGCGCTGGACGATCCCGTACGCCCGGTCGCGAGACAGGCCGGCGTCCACCAGGGCCAGGAGGACCCGCTGGGAGAAGAACACGCCCCCCGTCGAATCGAGGTTCGTCCGCATCCGGTCGGGGAAGACCCGAAGACCTTCAACCACACGCGTGGCCAAGTGGAGCATGTAGTCCACGGCAATGCTGGAGTCGGGCAGGATCACCCGTTCGACGCTGGAGTGCGAGATGTCGCGCTCGTGCCACAGCGCGACGTCCTCCAAGGCGGCGTGGAGGTTCGCCCGCACCAGCCGGGCCAGTCCGCAGATGCGCTCGGACAGGATCGGGTTGCGCTTGTGGGGCATGGCGCTCGAACCCTTCTGACCTTCGCCGAACGGCTCCTCCACCTCCCGAACCTCCGTGCGCGCGAGGTGACGGACCTCGAGGGCCATCTTCTCCAGCGTGGCGGCGGTGGCGGCCAGGGCCCACGAGAACTCCGCGTGGACGTCGCGAGAGATCACCTGGCTCGCTCCTTCGGCCGGCCGCAGGCCCAGCTGGGCACACACGAACTCCTCCACCGCAGGGTCGATCTCCGAGTAGGTCCCCACCACACCGGAGAGCTTCCCCACGCTGACCCGGTTCACGGCGTCGCGGAGGCGATCCCGGTCCCGGTCCAGCTCGAAGGCCCACAGGGCAAGCTTGTGTCCGAACGTGGTCGGTTCGGCGTGAACCCCATGGGTCCGGCCGATGCAGATCGTGTTCCGATGCTCGAGTGCCCGCCCTTTCACCGTGGCCAGCAGCATCTGCAGCTTGCCCAGGATGATGTCGAGCGCGTTCCACATCTGGAGGGCCAGCGTGGTGTCGAGGAGATCGGAGGACGTGAGCCCGTAGTGGATCCACCGCCCTGCCGGTCCGAGCGGCTCGGCCACAGCCTGGACGAAGGCCGCCACGTCATGGTTGGTCACCCGTTCGATCTCGGCCACGCGCTGAGGCGTCGGAACCGTGGCCCGCTCGCGGATCACAGCCATGTCCGCCTCGGGGATCCGGCCGAGGCGGGTCCACCCCTCGCAGGCCAGGCCCTCGATGTGGAGCCAGTGCCGGAGCTTCGCCTCCTCCGACCACACCGCCGCCATCTCCGGCAGCGTGTAGCGGGGGATCACGGGCGGAATCCCTCCGCCAGGGAGTCCTTGAACTCGTAGATGAGTGCGCGAACCGTCTCGTCCCGCACGGCCAGGATCTGCGCGGCCAGGATCGCCGCGTTGACTGCGCCGTCGATGGCCACGGTCGCCACCGGCACGCCGCGAGGCATCTGGACCGTGGAATACAGGGAATCGACGCCGCCCAGCGACCCCCGGCCGGCGATGGGGACCCCGATGACGGGAAGCGCTGTGCGGGCGGCGACGGCGCCAGCCAGATGATTGGCCATCCCCGCGCCGCAGATGATGCTGACCATCCCCCGCTCCTCGGCCGTTCGGGCGTACTCGTCCACCACGTCGGGGTTGCGGTGGGCCGAGATGATCCGGATCTCGTGCGGGATGCCGAACCGCTCCAGGATCGCGGTGCACTGCTGCATCACCGGGAGATCCGAGGGCGACCCGCACAGGATCCCGATCAGCGGTGGCCCCTCGGGCCGGCGCGGGACCGGGCCCAGCCGTTCGTCGCTCATGCCGCTGTCGACCCGTTCGTCATCGCGCCTCCTGACGGACCCCTCCGGCGATGTCCCGTCGGTACGTCATGCCCTCGAAGCTGATCGCCGAGACGGCCTCGTTCGCTCGCCGTCTCGCTTCGTCCAGGTCCGGTGCCGTCGCGGTCACGGTCAGCACCCGTCCCCCGGCCGTCTGAACTCTACCCTCCCGCGCAACCGTCCCCGCGTGGAAGACCCGGACGCCCTCCATCGCTCCCGCGGCCTCAAGGCCCGAGATCGGCTTCCCCGTCTCGTACGTCCCCGGGTATCCCGCCGAAGCCAGGACCACGGCCACGCTCGCTTCGTCCGCCCAGACCACCTTGTAATGGGACAGGTTCCCCTCCACGCAGGCGAGGAGCAGTTCGCCGAAGTTCGAGACGAGCCGGGGGAGCACCGCCTGGGTCTCGGGATCGCCGAACCGGCAGTTGAACTCCAGGACCTTGGGCCCGTCGGCGGTCAGCATGAGACCGGCGAACAGCACCCCCCGGTACCGCACACCCTCCGCCTCCAAGGCCCGGGCCGCCCGCCGCAGGATCATCTCGACGATGCGCGCTTCGGTGGCCGAGCCCACGCCCGGCACCGGGCTGAACGCTCCCATCCCGCCGGTGTTCGGCCCCCGGTTCCCGTCAAGGGCTCGCTTGTAATCCTGCACCATTGCCAGGGGCACGAGCGTCCGGCCGTCGGTCAGCGCCATGGCCGAGACCTCGAACCCCTCCAGGTGCTCCTCGATCAGCACCCTCAGACCGGCCTCGCCGAACACCTTGCGGACCAGGCAATCCTCGGTGGACCGCCTGGCCTCCTCGATGTCCTCGGTGACGGTCACGCCCTTGCCGGCCGCGATGCCGTCGGCCTTCACCACGTACGGAGGCCCCACCTTCTCCAGGTACTCGAAGGCCGGCTCGACCTCATCGAACGTCTCCGACTCGGGTGCCGGGATGTCATACCGGTCGCAGAGCCACCGAGCCCAAGCCTTCGAGCCTTCGATCCTCGCCGCGTCCCGGGTCGGTCCAAAAACCGGCATCCCCCGTCCCTGCATCTCGTCGGCCATGCCGGCCACCAGGGGGGCCTCCGGACCGACCACGGTGAAGTCGATGGATTCCCGTTCGGCGAACTCCACGACGCCCTGCACGTCGGCCGCCGAGACCGGCACCAGGGTGGCGATCTCGGCGATCCCCGCGTTCCCCGGCGCCGCGTACAGCCGGTCGACGGCCGGATTCTGGGCCAGCCTCCAACACAGGGCGTGCTCGCGGCCGCCCCCTCCCACCACGAGGATCCTCACGCCGGTAGCCTTCGCACTTCGTCCGGCCCGGCTGCGGACTCCACCCGAAGCGTCTGCTCCCGTGACGGCCCCACAGAGAGATTCCGCACGGGGACCCCGGCCACCTCGGAGACGCGATCCACGTACCGCCGGGCCGCGAGGGGGAGCGCTCCGAAGCTCGACGTCCCGGTGATCTCCTCTCCCCACCCCTCGAGGTCCTCGTACAGCGGCTCCGCCTTGTGGAAGATCGATTGGTGCGGGGGGAAGTCCTCGTACTCCTCGCCCTGGTACCGATAGGCGGTGCAGAGCCGGATCGGCGAGAGGCCGGACAGGACGTCCAGCTTGGTGAGGAACAGCTCGGTCAGGCCGTTCACCCGCGCCGCGTAGCGGAGCAGGACCGCGTCGAACCACCCGCACCGCCGGGGCCGCCCCGTGGTGGTGCCGAACTCGTGTCCCCGCTCCCCCATATGCCGGCCGGGTTCGCCCCGGTCCTCCGTCGGGAATGGCCCGGCCCCGACCCGCGTCACGTACGCCTTGGTCACCCCGATGACCGCGTCCACCTCCTTCGGCCCCAGCCCCGAACCCACCAGGGCACCGCCCGACACCGGATTCGATGAGGTGACGAACGGGTACGTCCCGTGGTCCAGATCCAGGAGCGTGCCCTGGGCGCCCTCCAACAGGAGGCGCTTGCCACCGCGAAGGGCCCGATGCAGGAGCCCGCTGGTGTCGTCGATGTGGGGGCCGAGACGTTCGCCGTACGACAGGTACTCCTCGGCGACCTTCTCGGGCTCGAACGGCAGCCGGTTGTAGACCTTGGTCAGCAAGAGGTTCTTCTCCCTCAGCACCACCTCCAGCTTCTCCCGGAAGATCTTGGGGTCGGTGAGGTCCTGCATGCGGAGCCCGATCCGGACCGCCTTGTCCGCGTAGGCCGGGCCGATCCCTCGCTTCGTGGTGCCCAGGCTGTGCTTGCCAAGGTAGCGCTCGGTGAGCCGGTCCAGTTCGCGATGGTACGGCATGATCAGGTGGGCGTTCCCTGAGATCACCAGGCGAGAGGTGTCGATGTCCCTCGCCCCCAGCGCGTCCATCTCCTCAAGCAGGACCCCCGGGTCGACCACCACACCATCCGCGATGACGGTGATGACGTGGGGGTACAGGATGCCCGAGGGGATCAGGTGCAGCTTGAGGAGCTGTCCACCGGCAAGGACGGTGTGGCCGGCGTTGTTCCCGCCCTGGTACCGGACGACGAAGTCCGTGTCGGCAGCCAGGAGGTCGGTGGCCTTCCCCTTGCCCTCATCCCCCCACTGCGTTCCTACCAGGATGGTGGCTGGCACTCGCCGGATTCTAGTCGGCATCCGACTTCCCAGCCCCCGCGGCGGGAACCAGACGCCTGTTGGAGGAGCTCGTGCGGGTGCCTCATGGCCGGCGCGGTGAAGGGTTGATCCTGGACGACCGAGATCCAGTCGTGAGGAGGCGCCCGATGGAGTTGGAGCGCTAGCGTTCGATCCGGAACTTGATCCGGACGTGCGTCATGTACTCCTTGATCTTGTCCCCGTCGACGTTCGCCGAGGTTTCCAGGACCTCCATGCTCTCGATCCCGCGCAAGGTCTTCGAAGCCTCGGCCAGCGCCTGCGCGGCCGCGTCCCGCCAGGACTCCGACGAAACGCCCCACAGATCGATGGTCTTGACGACGGCCATAGAACCCTCCTCTCGATGCGTGAGACGCATGGAACGCGCCCGGCGGTGGGATTCTACGGACGGGGCACTCCTCGCGCGAACCACGCGGGAAGACGGCATATCGGTCGCCGATGGCCGGAGAGGAACGAGACCCTTCTTTACTCGAACTCGAACGGGTTCTGCGGCCTCAGTATCTCCACGTTGACCGGCGCCGCCTCTTCGGCGAACCGCTCGGCGTGCGACAGGGTTCCCGCTTCCTCCACGAAGCCGTAGTGCATCGGGACGGCGACTTCCGGGCCGATGTCACGAGCCAGGACGCCGGCCTCGGCGGGGCTCATCGTAAACGGGGTGTCTGACACCGGAAGGAAAGCGACCCTCGCCCGGATCTGCGACAGCTCGGGCAGGTGATCGGTGTCGCCGGCGTGATAGTAGGTCGCGTCGCCGATCGTGAGGACGTAGCCAACCCACCCGTTGGCTTTCGGGTGGCTGTCCAGGCGTCCCTCCACGATGTTGTAGGCGGGTACCACCTGACCTCGCAACCCTCCGATGACGAACGAGTCCCCGGCCGCCACGGTCGTGACGTCTCCCCCCAGCTCCCTTGCCACGTCGCGCGGCGCGACGAACTTGGTGTCGGGCTTCCGGATCTTCTCGATGTCCTCCGGTTCGAAGTGATCGAAGTGGGCGTGGGTGATGACCACGACGTCCGCCGGGTCCGGCGTCGTGACCCCCCAGGGCTCGATGTACAGGGTGAGCGCGTCGCCCCGGTACAGGTACGCGGACTGCTTGAACCAGGTGAACCGCTCGAGCATGGTGCCTCCTTCGTCGCGACACATGTGGTTCGATCGACAGCGGGCGCGGTGACCCAGGGTGCCACGCCTCGATCGAACGCTCAAACCGAGCCCTGCTAGGCTCGTCCAGCGTGGACCTGCCGGAGTCGATCGGCGCCGCCCAACCCACCCGGAGCCGGAAAGGCGCCGTCCGACGGCTCCTCCGGAACAACCCTCACTTCCGGCGTCTGTTCCTCGCCCAGGTCGTCTCGTTCACCGGCGACTGGTTCCTGTTCGTCGCCCTCGCTGGCCTCGTCTACACGTTGACCGGATCGGCGGCTCTGGTGACGGCGGTGTACGCGTCGTGGACCGTTCCCTTCGCGGTGTTCTCCTTCATCGGGGGGCCGTTGGCCGACCGGTTCAACCGCCAGTTCCTGATGGTGGGTGCGGACGCCACGCGTGGCATCCTCGCCCTGGGCTTCTTCCTGATCCACCGACCCTCGCAGGTGTGGGCGGTCTTCGTC
>JBKPGU010000041.1:0-2810 GCA_046729535.1 Actinomycetota bacterium | reverse complement strand
GTATAAGAGACAGGATCGACTCGGGCCCGCTGTCGAGTCGCGCCGAGCGCAACCGGGCCAGGGCCCTGTTCGCCAACGCCGAGAGGGTGAACGTGGACGAGCAGGGCCGGGTGGTGATCCCGCAGCTCCTCCGAGAGCGAGCGAAGCTCGATCGCGAGGTCGTGGTCCTGGGGATCTCCGACCACCTCGAGATCTGGCCCGGCGCCGAATGGGACAGGCAGCAGGAGGCGCTGGTGGAGGAGTACGTGGAGGACGTCTTGCAGGGCGAGAGCTGAGGAGAGGGGACCCGTGAATGGCGCGTTGACGAAAGAGATCGGCCAGAGCTTCTTCCTGATGGGATTGATGGCCGCGGTCCTCGGCGTGTACGTCGGCATCGGCCTCTTGGCAGCCCACGTGCTTGGCTAGGTTGCACGAGCCCGTGATGGTGGCCGAGGTGGTCGAGATGATGTCGGGGAAGCCGGTGGTCGTGGATGCCACCGTCGGCACCGGCGGCCACGCGGAGGCCCTGTTGGAGGCCGGAGTCGGGGCCGTGGTCGGGCTGGACCGCGACGCCAGCGCCCTCCACGAGGCATCGACCCGGCTGAGCCGGTTCGGTCCCAGGTTCCGTGTTGTTCGAACGACTTTCTCCCGGCTGGCCGAGTCGGTTCGCGGCCAGGGCTTCGGCGCCGTGGCCGGCGTCCTGTACGACCTCGGGGTCTCCTCACTCCAGCTCGAGGTAGCCGACCGCGGGTTCGCCTACCGGACGCCGGGTCCGCTCGACATGCGGATGGGGGAGGGCGAAGACCGACCCACCGCCGCCGACGTCGTCAACACGTACCCGGAGGAACGCCTCTCCCAGATCATCTTCGAGTACGGCGAGGAGCGGTTCGCTCGCCGTATCGCAGCCGCCATCGTCCGCGCACGCTCCCGGGCCCCCCTCTCGAATACCCCGGAGCTCGCGGCGGTGGTCGCGGCCGCCGTCCCCCGTCGCCGTTCCGGGCCTCATCCGGCTCGCCGCACGTTTCAGGCGATCCGGATCGAGGTGAACGGTGAGCTCGAGGAGCTGACTGCCTCCCTTCCCCAGGCGGTCACGCTCCTCGAGCCCGGGGGGCGGCTGGTCGCAATCTCCTATCACTCCCTGGAGGACCGCATCGTGAAACGGTTCCTGGCCGGCGAACCCGGCCTCCAGGTCCTGACCAGGAAGGTGGTCCGGCCGGGGGCCGCCGAGACGGCGCGGAACCCACGCGCCAGGAGCGCGCGCCTCCGGGCAGGGGAGCGGCTGGAGGCTGCTTCATGAAGTCGAGCGAGGCGATCGCGACGCGCCGCGCGGGGCGCTCGGCCCCCGCCCATCGCGCCGCCTCGTACGGACGGGGAGGCCGGCGCTCGCGCTTGCGGGTGGTCCGGCCTCCCCGTCCTCGGCAGCGCCGGAGGCTGGGTCGCATCCCCTTCGTGATCGTCTCCTTCATGGTGGTTGGCCTGCTGGTGTTCGGCGTGGTCACGGTCCAGGCGATCCTTTCGCAGACCTCGTTCCGGATGCGGCAGCTCGAGGGCCGCGGGATCCACCTGCGCCAGGACTATGGCCGCCTCAAACTGGAGGTGGCGAGGCTCTCCGCGCCGAGACGCCTCGTGCAGGAGGCCAAGCGACTGGGCCTCCGCCTGCCCGACCGGGTGAGGACGCTATCGGTAGATGGGCCGACCGCTCCGGGCGTCACTCCATCGGGAGGATCGAACCCGTCGTTCGCGCTCAAGGGTGTGCTCGGCGAGGAACCCTGATGCCGAAGGGCCCATCGACTTCGCCCAGGCCGCGCTCGACGCGGCCCCGCGTTCCTCGCGATCCCGGGAAGTCACCCACCCGGCGACTGGTGGCGCTGCTCGCAGTGATGACGCTGGGGTTGAGCGGCATCATGTTCCGCCTCGTGCTCCTGCAGGTGAAAGAGTCCTCCGCGTACCAAGCTCTTGCCCGGAGCCAGCGGGTGCATTCCATCGTGGTCCCGGCCTCCCGCGGAACGATCTTCGACCGCAACGGCGAGGAACTGGCCATGTCCCTTCCGGCCAAGGCGGTGTTCGCTGATCCGGCCCTCATCGACAAGCCGGGCCGAGAGGCGAGGGTCGTGGCCTCCGTGTTGAAGGTTCCCTACCAGGACGTGTCGGCCGCGATGAGGCGGAAGGGAAGGTTCGTGTACATCGCCCGCGGCGTGGACGCGGAGCGGGCGTCGATCCTCGAGGCTCGGCACCTGGCGGGCATCGGATTCTTGGACGAGAGCCGCCGCTACTATCCGGGCGGCTCCCTGGCCCCTCAAGTCGTCGGCTTCGTCGGCGTCGACGGCATTGGCCTGGCCGGCCTCGAGCAGCAGTACCAATCGGTGCTGGCTGGGAGGGCCGGGCACGAGGTCGTCGAAGCGGATCCCAACGGCGTCCTCATCCCCCAGGGAGCAAACGTGGACGTGCCCCCCATCCCCGGCGACGACCTACTCTTGACCATCGACCGGGGGATCCAGTTCCAGGCCCAGGCCTACCTGGCTACCGCGGTCAAGCGCAACAAGGCGAAGGGCGGCACGGTCATCGTCATGGATCCAAGGACCGGGGAGATCCTGGCCATGGCCACCTACCCCTGGTTCGACCCGAACCACATCGACCAGGCCAGCCTGGAGGACGTCCGCAACCGCGCCGTTACCGACGTCTACGAGCCCGGGTCGGTGAACAAGGTCGTCACCGCTGCCGCGGCGGTCGAGCAGCGGCTGCTCGGCCGCGGGGAGACGCTAAGCGTGCCCGATCATCTCGACATGTACGGCAAGACATTCCACGACGCGCACGAGCACGGCGTTGAGGAG
>JBKPGU010000040.1:0-12129 GCA_046729535.1 Actinomycetota bacterium | reverse complement strand
CCTACGTGAACCCCTCGGCCGAGGTGAAAGCCGAGTCGGACATCTGCTGTACCTCGTCGAACGCGGTCGACGTGGTTCGATCCATCCCCGAGGACCGGGAGATCCTGTTCCTCCCCGACATGTTCCTTGGCGCCCACGTGGAGCGGCAGAGCGGCCGGAAGATGCACGTCTGGATGGGCGAGTGCCACGTGCACGCCGGGATCGGGGCGCAGGAGATGCAAGCGAAGGCGCTGGCCGAGCCTGACGCCGAGCTCATGATCCACCCCGAATGCGGATGTTCGACCTCGGCCATCTACCTCCTGTCGGAGGGAGTGCTGCCCCAGGACCGGACCAAGATCCTGTCGACCGGCGGCATGGTGAAGGAGGCGTCGACATCGTCCGCGAAGAAGTTCCTCGTCGCCACCGAGACGGGCATCCTCCACCAGCTGCGGAAGGCCGCGCCGGACAAGGTGTTCGAACCGGTCAACGAATACGCCGTGTGCCGGTACATGAAGACCATCACCCCGGAGAAGCTGCTCCGCTCGCTCCGGGACATGGTGTTCGAGATCACCGTGCCCGAGGACACCGCCGAGCGGGCGAAGCGGGCCGTGGAGCGGATGATTGAGATCGCCCCGGCCTCCGTGGCCGGGCACACCTCCGTCACGGCCTCCTAGGCCCTTCCCCGTGAAGACGGTCGTCGTCGGCGCCGGTGCCGCCGGCCTGTGGGCGGCGCTGCATGTGACGGAACGCGGCTCGGTCACGGTGGTGGCGCCGGATCCGACCAGGGCCAGCTCCACCTCGTTGGCCCAGGGCGGGATCGCCGCCGCCGTCGCGGAAGGCGACGACCCGGCCGCCCACGCCGCCGACACCTTGTCCGCCGGCGCGGGCCTGAACGATCCCGAAGCGGTCCGCGTCCTGACCGAGGAGGCACCCGCTGCTATCGCCGAGCTGCACTCCAGAGGCGTGGTGTTCGACGAGGGCGGCGCGCCGACCATGGAGGGTGGGCACAGGGTCCGTCGCGTTCTCCACGCCGGCGGCGACGCCACCGGCTGGGCCATCCTCGAAGCGCTCCTGGACGCCGCGCATCGCGAGCCGGGAGTGGAGTTCGTGGACGACCGGGCCGGATCCCTGCTGGCGGAAGGCAACGCGGTGGTGGGGGTTCGAACGATCGGCGGGCTGCAGGTGGAGAGCGACCGCGTCGTGCTGGCCACAGGAGGGGCCACTGGCATATTCGGTCGCCGGACGGGGCCCGATCGCGCCACCGGAGACGGCTTGGCCATGGCCTGGGACTCCGGGGCCGCGGTGGCCGACCTCGAGTTCGTGCAGTTCCATCCCACCGCGCTGGACGTCCCCGGACGGCCTGCCTGGCTCCTCTCGGAAGCGCTTCGGGGTGAGGGGGCCGTGCTCCTCGACTCAGCTGGGGCCCGGTTCATGCACCGGTTCGATCAGCGCAAGGAGCTGGCGCCGAGGGACATCGTCGCCCGGGCCATCGCCAGGGTCCGGGAAGAGACGGGCGGACAGGTCTTCCTGGACGCGACGGGCGTCGCCGGCGTCGCCGAACGCTTCCCCACCGCGGCTCGGTCGTGCGCGGAGGCGGGCCTGGACATCGCCCGAGACCGCGTCCCGGTCGCGCCCGCCGCCCATTACTTCACGGGCGGTGTCCTGACCGACCTGTGGGGAAGGACGACCCTGCCGGGCCTGTACGCGTGCGGGGAGGTGGCCTGCACCGGCGTGCACGGAGCGAACCGCCTGGCGTCGAACTCCTTGTTGGAGGCGCTGGTGTTCGGCCGCCGAGCCGGCAGCGATGGGGGCGGGGCGCCCCTGGAGCTCCCGGTGGGCGAGGAACCGACCCCTCAACCGGTCGGCGTGGTCGCCCTCGACGAGGTCCGGTCGCTGGCCGACCGGTTCCTGGGCGTGATCCGAACCGGTTCGGAGCTGGAAACCGTGGCGGCCAAGCTTCAGGGGTCCGGGACGATCGGATCGGGCGATCGTCCGGCCACGCTGGTGGCCACCCTGCTGGCAGAGGCCGCGCTCCGTCGCCGGGAGAGCCGCGGCGGCCACTACCGCTCCGACTTCCCCGAGACCAGGCCAGAGTGGCGGGTCCGGCAGGTGGTCTCGACCCGCGGATGGGTCAGGTTGCCCGTCCCGGCGTGAGTTCCGGGCGCCGGGTGGTTGTCGGTGCCTTCGGATGCGTGAGTGAATGTCGGTTCGATGCCGATGTTCGGTCTTCTCGGGTCGGGTGAGTTCGAGCCCTGGACGGAGCCGGTCGACCGGTGGTTGCTGGAGCGGGCCACCGGCGACGGCTCGGTCCTGATCCTCCCGGCCGCCAGCGCCCCCGAGGGGGAAGAGGTGTTCGAGCGATGGGGCTCCATGGGGCTCGAGCACTACGACGAGTTGGGGGTCCCTGCCGACGTCGTGCCGCTGCTGACGCGAGCCGATGCGGAAAGGGATGACCTGATCCGGATGCTGGAAGCGGCTTCCATGGTGTTCTTCTCAGGGGGGAACCCGGCCTACCTCGCTCGCGTCCTGGCCGGATCGGCGTTCTGGGCGGCGGTGCTGTCGGAGATGGACCGCGGGATGGCCTACGCGGGGTGCAGCGGAGGGGTGGCCTGCCTCGGGCAGGTCGCCATCGACAGCACGGTCGCGGACTTCGCCTCCCCCGAGCTGTGGAAGCCCGGCCTGGGGCTGTTCCCGATGACGAACTTCGGACCGCACTGGGATGCGCTCGACCGGTACGTACCTGGGCTGCAGGCCATGTTCGCCTCCGCCGTCCCCGGCGGATCCGTCCTGATGGGCATCGACGAGCGTACCGCCATCGTCGGCGACGGCCTTGAGTGGTCCGTGATGGGTTCGGGGAGCGCGTCGCTGATCGAGGCAGACGAGTGGAAGACGTTCCCGACAGCGTCCTCGTTCAGCACGGACCTGCTGCGATCGGGAACGGTCGAACAGCTGCCTGCAGCGATCGATCCGGAACCCCGCCCCGCCAGCTGAGGATCGACCCCGAACCGAGTCAGGCTTGGGCGCCCTCGGCCTTCTTCAGCAGGTCCTGGACCTCCGCGCGCAGGGCGCCGTAGGGAGCGGCCTCCAGGTAGGACCGGAAGGCGTCGGCGGCGTCTGCCGAACGGTTCAGCCCCAGCAGGATGACGCCCTTGTAGTACAGGGCCTGGGGGTAGTTCGGTTGGACGTCCAACGCCTGTTCGACCGTCCTGAGGGCGTCCTCCGGCTTCCCCGAGCGATAGATCAAAAACCCCAGCTCGGCGTGCGCCTCGGGGTTGCGCGGTTCGATGGACAGGGCCGCAAGGTATTGGGCGATGGCGCCCTGAACGTTCCCCGAGTCCAGGTACTGTTCGGCCAGATCG
Organism: Actinomycetota bacterium; assembly: GCA_046729535.1. Lineage (GTDB taxonomy): Bacteria > Actinomycetota > UBA4738 > UBA4738 > UBA4738 > JBKPGU01. Next base: position 8,791 of record JBKPGU010000040.1, on the reverse strand, counting down.
AGGCGGGCTGCCACGTCCCGCGGGTGGTCGGCCACTCGCTGCTGGAAGAAGGCGAGCGCGCTCCGATTGGAGCTGCCCAGGCCGCCCGTGATGGGCTGGTCCGGGCCTCGGGTCCGCAGGGCGGCCGCCAGTAGGACGGCCACCAGGCCCACCGCCAGGCCGGCCAGGCCGATCGTGGCCGGGAGAGCGAAGCGAGTGCGCGGCTGGGCCACCGCCGCCGGGCCGTTGCCATCGGCCGGCGCCCGCAGGGTCTTCAGGCCGGCGCCAAGCTGGCCGGCGCCGTCCCGGGCCTCCAGCGCCCGCAACACGGCCACGGCACGTGTCTCGGTCTCCAGGCGCAGGGTCCGGTACGAATCCTCCTTCAGCCCGCCTGTCGCCCGCTCCTCCTCGAGGTCCCGCAGCGCTCGAAGGAGCCCGGCCCGCTCGTCCTCCAGGGGGTCGGCCAGCCGCTCGAGGGCGAGCGCTCGGCCTCGCCCGAACGGCCGCAGCACGCCGGCGGCGGCAACGCCGGCCAGGGCCGCGGCAGCCAGGAGCACCACCCAGGTCATCCGAGGTCCTCCCGTGGCGTGGTGGCGAGCGCCCGGTCCAGCAACTTCCGGTCGCCGGCGGAGAGAGGACGGTCCGGCGAGTCCAGGGAGGATCCCCGGCCGCCTTCCGCTCCGGCACTCCACCGTCGAACGGCGAACAACGCGGCGGCCAGACCGCCCACGAACAGCAGGGCCGGGAGGAGCCACACGGCAAGGTCGAGGCCGTGTCGGGGCGGAGCCAGCAGGACCCATTCGCCGTACGAAGCAACGAACCGAGCTCGGATCTGGTCCGGGGACCTGCCGGCCGACAGGTCGCGGGCGATGGTGTCCCGCATCTGCCGGGCCAGGCCGGACGGCGAGTCCGCGACCGAGAGGTTCTGGCACACGGGGCAGCGAAGTGTGGAGGCCACGGCCCGGACCCGATCCGGAATCGACCGAGGCGACTCCGGCCCGCCGGCCGCCACGAACGCCAGCCCGCCACCGGCCGCCACCAGGGCTGCCGCGAGAACGATGGCTGCGACGGGCCGCCTCCTCCCAGCTCCTGCCGGCCTCCCGCCGTCGGGTCGAACGCTCATCCCGGCCGGCCTTCCAGCAGCTCGGTGATCCGATCCGTCATCAGGCCGTAGGTGACGGGTCCGATCTGCTTGAATGAAATCCGGCCGTCGCGCCCGATGAAGAAGGTCTCCGGCGGACCGGTCACGCCGTACGCCAGCACCGTTCGGCCGTCCCCATCCACGACCAGCGGCCAGTCACCCCCCTGCGATTCGGCGAACCCTCGCGCGCCGCTAAGGGAGTCCTCGAAATCGATCCCGACCACCACCACGCCACGGTCCCGATACCGGTTCCACGCCGCCGCCAGCGCGGGGTGCTCGACGAAGCAGGCGGCGCACGTGGATTTCCAGAAGTTGACCACCACGACCTGGCCTCGAAGGTCCGACAGCCGAACCATGCCGTCCCCGTCCAGCGTGCTCAGGGCGAAATCCGGCGCCGGCTTGCCGATCAGGGGCGAGGTGAGGATGGTGGGGTCCCGGGACAAACCGAACGACAGGAGGGCGGTCAACAGGAGGATGCCGGCCATGACCCCACCGAGCACCACCCACCGCCGGCGACGGCGCCCCCGCGCCGCGGCTTCCGGCTCGAGCCCGGAGGGATGCCCGGATTGGCCCGGGAACGGATGGGTCGTCTCCTTGCTCATCCGACCTCCGCAAGGGCGCGTTCTTCGGCAGGCGCGGGGAGCGGTACCGGCGTTCGGCGCGACGGCCATGCCGCAAGCAGCCCGCCCAGCGCCATGACGGCCGCCCCGACCCACAGCCACAGCACACCCGGGTTCAGGAAGAACCGAAACGTCGCCCCCTCGGCGTCGAACCCCAACACCGACGAATACAGGTCCCGGAGCACGCCGTACTTGATGGAAGGCGTTCCGATCGGATCGACCGAGGACGGATAAACGTTCAGCGACGGCGTCATGCGGCCCAGGTCACGTCCGTCCTTCGACACCGCGACGTCGGCCACGAACACGGTCCGCTGGGGTTGCTTCAAGGAGCGCTGGCCCAGGTAACGCAGCTCGAACCCGGCGAATCTCGTGACCTGGCCGCGCTCCAGCCTGATCTCCGTCTGCTTGGCGAAGGCCGACGAGGCCGTGATCCCGACAACCGCCACGGCCACCCCGACGTGCACGATCAATCCGCCGTACAGGCGTCGGTTCCTGCGGAACGCCTCCGGCACGGCAACCCGCACGCCCACCCTCTTCGCCCTGGCGAAGGCGCGGACCCCGCGGGCGAGCTCGCCGGCGTTCGCCGTGGCTACGAACGCGGCGAGGCCGAACGCGGCCACGGCTGCCGGATCTCGAACCCCCGTGAGTGCCAGGCCGACGATGGTCAGCGCCCCAGCCGAAGCGGGAGCGCTGAGCCGGTCCCTGAGTTGCTCTCCGGAAGCCCGCCGCCACGGCAGCAGCGGCCCCACGGCCATGAGGAACATCAGCAGCAGGAACAGTGGGACGGTGGTCTCCTTGAAGTAGGGACCACCCACCGACGACTGGCGATCGGTCAAGGCCTCCACCACCAGCGGGAAGATCGTTCCCAGCAGCACCACGAACGTCAGGCCCAGGAGCAGGAGGTTGTTCCCCAGGAAGGCCGCCTCCCGGGACAGCGCCGAGTCGAACCGGCCTTCGGAACGCACCTGCCAGGAGCGGGCGGCGATCAATCCGAATCCGGCGATGAGCACCAGGACAAGGAACGCCAGGTACAGCGGCCCCACGATGGACTGGGCGAAGGCGTGGACGGAGGACAGGATGCTGCCCCGGGTCAGGAACGTGCCGAACGTGGTGAGGGCGAACGTCCCCACGATCAGCGAGAGGTTCCAGACCTTCAGCATGCCCCGGCGCTCCTGGATCATTACCGAGTGAAGGAAGGCGGTGGCCATCAGCCACGGCAGCACGGCCACGTTCTCCACCGGATCCCACGCCCAGTACCCCCCCCAACCCAGCACCCCGTAAGACCACAGGGCGCCGAGCCCAAGGCCGACCGTCAGGAAGATCCACGGGACGAGCGTCCATCGGCGAGTCACCCGGATCCAGTGGTCCGACAACCGGCCCGAGATGAGGGCGGCCATGGCGAACGCGAACGGGACCGTGAACCCGATGAACCCGAGATAGAGGAAGGGCGGGTGCACCGCCATCAGCGGGTGGTTCTGGAGCAGTGGCAACGGCCCGCGGCCGTCGAGCGGCGCGGTGGCGAACGTGGCGAACGGGTTCGTCGGCCCCAGGACGAGGATCAGGTAGAACACCGCCACCGCGTACATGACGGCCATAGCCCAGGGGAATGTCTCGGGGCGCCGGTTGCGGAAGCGGAACGCGACGGCCGCGATGAATCCAGCCAGGACAAGGTTCCAAAGCAGGAGCGAACCTTCGTCGGCCGACCACAGCGAAAGAACCTTGAAGAACGTGGGCGTGGCCCGGCTGGAGTTCTCCGCCACGTACTTGATTGAGAAGTCGTTTGACAGGATCGCCGCCAGCATCGCCCCGTTCGCCGCCGCGACGACCGCCAGCAGGGAGTAGGCGGTGGTTCGGGCGCTCTCCACCAGCAGCGGCCGATCGCGTCGTGCGCCAAGGACGGACGCCACCCCGCCGTACACCGCCAGGCCGAGCCCGAGGGCCAACGCGAACATCCCCAGGCGGTCCACGGCCTAGCCTGCCTTGACGTCGGCCGAGTGCGGCGTCCGTCCGGGAGCCGGCGGGCGGTACACGCCGTTGTGCTTCACCAGGACCGTGTCGGCGTGGAACGCGCCGTCGGGCCCGTACACCCCTTCCACAATGACGCCCTGCCCTTCCCGGAACAGCGACGGCACGCCGCCGGTGTCGACCACGGTCATCCGGGTGCTGCCGTCGGTGACCACGAACTGGATCGTTCGACCTTGATGCTGCACCGAGCCCGGGTCCACCAGACCGCCCAGCCGGACGCGCTCACCGACCGTCCCTCTCGTCAGCAACTCCGTCGGCGTGACGAAATAGACGAGGTTGTTGGTAAGTCCCTTGAAGGCAACCCATCCGAGGCTCCCGGCGATGACGGCGAGCGCGACGATCACCCGCCCTCGCTTCACACCCGTCCTAGCGGACACGCTTGGCGGCGATGGCGGCTGCCCGTTCCCGGGCTCTCCTGGCCCGCACGAACAGCAGGGTCACGTAGCCTCCCAGGGCACCCGCCGTCACCAGGTACCCCGCCACCACGAACTCGAGGTTATGCATCGGCCGTGGCCTCCTGCGGGGCCTCGCGCAGCAGCTCTTCGACCGGCACGCCCACCCGCGGCGACAGGGCTTCGGCCACCTCCCGATCCTCGAGCCTCCCCACCCGAAGCCGGAGCGCCATCAGGAAGAGGTACGCCACCGTGAAGGCGAACACGCCGACCATCAGCGCGGCCAGCATGACAGGGGCGATGGTCGGGGCCTCGAGCAACCGGACGGTTGGGCCCTGGTGCAGACCGCGCCACCACGTCACCGACAGTTGCACGATGGGCACGTCCACGAATCCAACGATGCCGACGACCGCAGCCCATCTCGCTCGACGGGTGGGGCTGTCGGGGAGACTTCGGACCGCCAAGTAGCCGACGTAGATCAGCAGCAGGATCGCCGTCGTGGTCAACCTGGGATCCCATGTCCACCACGTTCCCCACACGGGCTTCCCCCACAGCGATCCGAGGACGATGGTGAGGGCGGTGAACAGCACCCCGATCTCCGCGGACGCCGCAGCCAACCGGTCCCATCGCATCTTCTTGGTCACCAGGTAGGCGATGCTCGCGACGAACACGACGGCGAACGAGAGGTAGGCCAGCCAGGCCGCGGGGACGTGGACGTACATCAGGCGCTGGACGTTGCCCTGTTCGGCGTCGGGAGGGGCTACGGCCAACGACATGATGACGCTGGCGGTCAGGGCGGCAAGCGCGAGCCAGCCCAGCACCACTTCGCCGCGTCGAGCGGTCAGCTTCCCCATCAGGCGTTCCGCGGCCGTCATCAGGTCAGTCCTCCAGCAGTTGGCCGAAGACCAGGGTACCGGCCGACAGCAGCACCAGATCGAACGCAACCAGCAGCCCCAGCCACCCGCCGATGCTCCCACTCCCCCCCACCGTGGCCAGCGCGGTTGCCCGCACGCCCGCCAACAAGACGGGGGTGGCCAGGGGAAGGACGAGGAGCGGGAAGACTGCCTCCCGGGCCCGTGGCGATTCGGCCAGCACGCCGAACAGGCTCCCCACCGCGGCCAGCCCGATCGTCCCCAGCACGAACGCCGCCGCCAGCAGGCCCGGACGCGTCCCCAAGGAGAGGTCGAACAGCCCCGCCACCAGCAGCAGTACCGCGGCCTCCAGCACCAACAGCTGCAAGGCCACGGCGGCGGCCTTGCCGAGGAAGATGGAGGCCTTGTCGACGGGGGCCAGGAGGAGGCCCTCGAGGGCGCCGTCCTCTCCTTCGGACTGATAAGCCTGACGGAACGAGAGCACCGAGGCGAACAGCACGGCAAGCCACAACAGGCCTGGCGCCGTCTCCTGGAGCAGCGAACGGCCGGGTCCCAACGAAAGGCCGAACGCGATGAGGAGCGTCCCGGCGAACGGCAGGACCGCGCCCAGCGCGTACCGACCCCGCATCTCGATCAGGAGGTCCTTCCGAGCCACGACGACGGAGTCCCGGAGGAGGGTCATGCGGCACCACCCGACAGTAGCCTTCCCGCATCCATCGATGCGGTTCGGCCGGCCATCTCGCCTCTGGTTGGATCGTGCGTGGCCAGGATCACGGTTCGTCCGACTCGCCCCGCTTCCCGGATGGCGTCGTCCACCACCTCTTTCGCCGAGACGTCGAGGCCCGCGTAGGGCTCGTCCAAGAGCAAGAGCTCGGGGGACCGCAGCACGGCCCGGGCGACGGCGACCCGCTGCCGCATGCCCTGAGAGTAGCCACGGACCCGTTCGTCGGCGGCCTCGACGAGACCGACCCGGTCCAGCACGCGAGGGATCCCGTCCGGATCGATGCCATGGAGCATGCAGGCGAACCGCAGGTTCTCCCGGCCGGTGAGGTCCTCATACAGCCGGGTGCGATGCCCCAACAGCTCCACCCGACGCCGGATCTCCTCGCGATCGGTGTGCACGTCGAACCCGAGAACCGACCCGGTGCCGTAGGTCGGCGAGAGCGCGGTGGCGATGACCCTGAGTAGCGTGGTCTTGCCCGCCCCGTTCGGCCCCCTGACCAGCAGCGTTTCCCCCCGATCCACCCGGAGGTCGACCCGTACCAGGGCCGGGAGCACGCCGAACACCCGGGTGACGGCGTTCAGGCCGACGGCGGGCGACGCCTGCCGGCCTTCATCTCGGCGACGGTTGGAGAGCAGGGCGTCGGAGGTTTCGGGGACGATCACGCAGGCCAAAGGCTACCGCACACATCCTGGCTCCGTGCCCGACACAGGGCGGTCGCGGCGGCTCGGTTCCCTTAGGAACCGCAGCGCCCCAGGAACTCGTTCACGCCGGTTCCGTCGACCAGTCGGACGCGGATCCCGGCACCGTCCATGACGCTGGCCGCGATGGACGAACGATGCCCGGACGCACAGATGACCCACGCTTCGTCTTCCCGAGGAACCTCATCGAGGTGCGCAAGCAGGTCACCGACGAAGAGATGCCGGCTGCCGGGGATCGACGCCTTGTTCCATTCGACGTCCTGGCGCACGTCGACGACGTTCGTGGCCGTTCCGGCTCGGTGGGCCCGGCAAAGCTCCTCGAGGCCGGCCACCGGGTAGGCGCGGGTGGGCCAGCCGGCCGCTCGCCACGCGTCGATCCCTCCAGCGAGGTACCCGGTGACTCGTTCGTAACCGATGCGAAGGAGCTGGGTGACCGCCTCCTGAAGCGCGTCATCCTCCGGCTCGGGGACGATGAGAACCAGCGGAGCGTTGAACGGCACGATCCACCCGACGTAGCTGGCGAACGAGTCGCTCAGCTCGACGTTCACCGATCCGGCGATGTGCGCGCGGGCATACGGGACGCGCCACCTGGCGTCCACGACGGCGTCGCCGGCCTCGATCCTGGCATCGAAGGCGTCGGGCGTGAGGGCGGTTGGGCCCGGGCGGCTCCGAACAAGCGGGGGGCCCGTTCGATTGATCGATGCCATGTGGGCGTAGTAGTTCGGGTAGGCCAGGAGCTTCGAGAGCTGTTGGCGGGCAAAGGAAGCCTGGTCGGCAGCGGCCAGTGCATGGTTCCGTCGCCGCTCTTCCCCGATCGTCGAGGTTCGTTCCCGGGGCGCGGCTCCCGCCCCGCAGAAGCTTCCGGCTCCGTGGGTCGGGAGGACCTGAACCTCCTCCGGGAACGAGGCCAGCCGCCGGAGCGATCGATACTGGGCTCGGGTAAGCTCGTCGGTGAGCGCCGGCCCCAGGAGGTCGGTTCGCCCGGCATTGCCGACCATCAGGCTACCCCCGGTGAAGACGGCGATCGGCCGGTCCGATCCCGCCTCGTACGCGGCGTAGGAGACGTGCTCGGGCGTGTGACCGGGGGTCTCCAGAGTCACCAGGACGAGATCGCCCACTTTGACCTCGTCGCCCTCGCCCACCCCCCGAGTGGGGAACTGGTACCCGGCCTTGGCGGGACCCACGATGTCGGCGCCCGTGGCATCGCGAATCTCGAGAGCCCCCGACACGTAGTCGTTGTGGACGTGGGTCTCGAGGACGGCTCTGATCGACGCTCGCCGCGCCTCGGCCGCGGCCAGGAACCGGCCCACGTCGCGCTGGGGGTCGACGAGTACGGCCTCGTCTCCCGAGGCGATGAGGTAGCTGTTGTCACCGAGCCCGGCGGTGACGATCAGGTCGAACTCCATCGGCTCCCAACCTCGTGCGGCAGGCTCCCCGATCGCTTCTTAGCTTGCGCCAACCGGCTCGAGGCGGGCAACCGGCCTGGCTACTCGCCGACCGCCTCTCTGATCGCCCGCCAGACCCGCTCCGGAGACAGCGGCATGTCGATGTGGCGGACACCGAGGTGAGAGACCGCGTCGATCACCGCATTCTGGACTGCGGGCGTCGAGCCGACCGTCCCCGACTCCCCGATCCCCTTGGCACCCAACGGGTTCCGCGGAGAAGGGGTCTCGATGTTGGACGTCTCGAACCAGGGGAGGTCTGCCGCGCTGGGGAACTCGTAGGACATCAGCGTCCCCGTGAGCGGGTTGCCGCCCTCGTCGAACACCACCTCCTCGAACAGGGCTTGGGCCATCCCCTGGGCGATGCCGCCGTGCTGCTGGCCTTCGACCAGCATGGGATTGATGATCCGGCCGCAGTCGTCGACGGCAACGTGACGGAGAACCTGCACTCGTCCCGTTTCGGCATCGACCTCGACGACGGCAACGTGCGCGCCGAACGGGTACGTGTTCCCTCCCCCGTCGAAGTCGTGGTCCGCCCGCAATCCGGGGTCGATGCCTTCGGGGAGCCGCGACGGGTCCGCCGCGACCGTGGCCAGCTCGGCCCATGTGTAGGACCGGTCGGGCGCCCCGACGATCCCGACCCGCCCGTCATCGGATAGCTCGACGTCGTCGACGCTCGCCTCCAAGAGGTGGGCGGCGATCCGCCGGGCCTTCTCCACCACCTCCTGGCCGGCGTTCCACATCGCGCTCCCGCCCAGTTGGAGCGAGCGAGATCCCATCGTGCCATCGCCCCTCGGCACCACCGCCGTGTCGGAATGCCGAACGGTGACGCGGGCGAAAGGCACCTTCAGCAGGTCGGAGGCCAGCTGGGCGAACGCCGTCTCGTGTCCCTGGCCGT
>JBKPGU010000039.1:0-6479 GCA_046729535.1 Actinomycetota bacterium | reverse complement strand
CCTTCGTGCCGGCCCTTCGCGATGTCCACCTTCGCCCGAAGGCGCTGCCGCTGGCCGCGCATGGACGGCGTGAGCTCCCCGGGGTCCAGCCCCTCCAGCTCGGCTAGGAAATCCTCCGCGCGCTTCACGTCGTCGACCGCGAGCGCCGCGTCGACACCCTCGGGGACCGCATGCCAAGCGAGTGCGACCGGCCCGAAGAGATCCTTCATCGAGATGGCTCGGCTGGCCGCCTCGAGCGCCTCGTGGGGGCGCCCCTCCGCCGCGGCCAGCACTGCCCGAACCGAGCTGTAGGTCCAACGGATCTGGATCTCCTCGCTCTCCTCCACATAGCCATACCTCTCCAGCGTGGCTCGGGCCCGATCCAGGTCTCCACGACGAACGTGGATCGGGACGGCCTCCAAGAGGTCGGACACGTAGTGAAGGTCCTTCGCCTCCGCGGTCTCCTCGTGTTCCTCGAACAGGGAAAGCGCCTCATCCCATCGGCCCAGGAACGCGAACATGCTGGCCTTCCCCAGAGGGAATCCAACCACGCCCAGGCGAGATCCGACCCGGCGTGACCACTCCGTGGCCTCCTCCGTGAGGGGCAGCACGACGTCGAACCGCTCGAGGCTGCCGCTGATGGCGATCACGTTGTTGTACGCGCGAAGGGTGGCGCTATGGAGGTCGTGTTCGAGGGCGATCCGCAGCGCCTCCCGGACCAGGAGAAGCGCTTCCTCGCCCCGACCTCGGTAGTTGAGGATGACCCCCTTCGTGTTGATGGCCTGGGCGAAGACCTCCGGGAGCTGGAGCTTCTCGGCCAGGGCCAGGGCCTGCTCGTTCCGCTCGAAGGCCTCATCGGCCTTGCCGGTGAAGAACAGCATCCGAGCCCACTGCGCGGTGAGGCTGGCCAGCGTCTCGTCCGGCTCGCCGGGGGACAGCACGTCGAACGCCTGCTGCATCCTGGCGCCGGCCTCCTCCAGACGGCCATCGCCGAACGCGAGGTCGCCGAAAGCGGCCACGACCCGAGCCGAGTCCCTCGACCGTCCCTCCCCGTCGAACAGGGCGATGGCCTCCTCGTAGTGGTCTGAGGCGATGGCCGTGCTGACGGCACGCCACGAGGCCAGCCCGGCTTGCTCGTGCAGCTCGGCCTGTCTGCCCGGGTCGTCGGTGAGCTCGATGGCCTGCTCGAAGTAGCCCTGGGCCAGGTGGGGAGCCGCCAGCGACAGTGACCGCTGTCCCGCTCGCGTGAGCGCATCCGCAGCTTTCGCCTTGATGTCGGCGGCGTCCGTCGCGTCCGGGGCCGCGTGGTATGCGTCAACGTAGTGCGAGGCGAGGATCTCCACGACCTCGACCTCCTCGCCGCCCCATGCCGCCTCCAGGTTCGCCGCCACCGCCAGGTGGCGTGCCTTCCGCTCCTTCTTCGACAGCGTCTCGTACGCCACCCGCCGGACCAGGTCCTGGAGGAACCCGTACTGCCCGCGCTCAGGCGAGCGAGGGTCGGCCTGGACGAACAGCACCTCCTTGTGGACCAGGGCCCTGAGGATCGGTTCGATCTCGGCGGCGGGCAGCCCGTTCAGGGCGCTCAGCGACTCCCGGGTGAACGTCTTCCCCAGCACGGCCGCGTCCTGCAGGATGGCCCGCTCCTTCGGGTCGAGGCCGTCCAGGCGCGCGGCGATCAGGGCGTGGAGGGTCTCGGGGACCTCGAGCGTCTCCACGGGACCGGTCAGCCGGTAGGCCGCGCCCTCCTGGGCCAGGAGGCCCCGGTCGAGCAGCATCCGCACGGTCTCCACCGCGTACAGCGGCACCCCCTCCGCGCGGTCGAGGATCTGCCGTTCGACCTGCTCGGGGAGGCCGGGCACCAGCCCTTGCAGGAGCATGTGCACGTCCCCTTCGGACAGCGGCTCCAGGTGCAGGGCGGTGCTGCCCCGGCGAGGGGCGCCCCACTGAGGGTGGCGTTCGGCAACCTCTGGCCGGGCCATGGCCATCACGAAGATCGGGTGGCTGCGCGACCAGTTCTGCAGGTAGTCGACGAAGTCCAGCAGCGAGCCGTCCGCCCACTGCATGTCCTCGAACACCATGATCACCGGGTTGCGGTCGGCCAGGCGCTCGAAGAACAGGCGCCACGCGCTGAACAGGTCCTCGGGCTCGGCGGCGGTCCGCTCGGCCAGGCCCAGGAGGTGGGCGAGGCGGGGTTCGACCCACGCCCGCTCCTCGGGGTCGGGGATGTAGTCGGCGGTCGTGGCCTTCAGCTTGTCGAGGGCCTGTGCGGGGTCCTCGGCCTCCACGATCCCGCACCGGCCGCGCACCATCTCGGCCAGCGCCCAGTAGGTCACGCCCTCGCCGTAGGCCAGGCAACGGCCGCGGTGCCAGAGGTAGGTCTCGACCAGCCCGTCGAAGTACTTGTAGAACTCCCAGGCCAGGCGGGACTTGCCGATCCCGCCGATCCCGATGACCTGGAGGAGGTGGGCCTTCCGCTCCTCGGCCGACGAGTGGAACAGGTCCTTGACCATCTTGAGCTCGCGGTCCCGGCCGACGAAGGGGGCCTCCAGGCCCTCTGATTTGAGCGCGCCGCCGCGGCCGCCGATGACCCGGACGGCGCGGGAGACCGAGATGGGTTCGGCCTTGCCCTTGACCTCGTGCTCCGTGGCCGGTTCGTAGACCACCGCAGCCTCGGTGGCTCGCCGGGTGACCTCCCCGACCATGACGGTGCCGGGCTCGGCCAGGGCCTGGACGCGGGAGGCAGTGTTGACCAGGTCGCCGGCCACCATGCCTTGGCCCTCGGCCCCCAGGGTGACCGCGGCCTCGCCGGTGAGGACGCCGGCCCGCGCCTTGAGGCCCGGCGCGCCGAGCTCCTCGCCGAGAGCCTGGATCGCCTGGGTCAGGTCGAGGGCGGCCCTGACGGCCCGTTCGGCGTCGTCCTCCTGGGCCACGGGGGTACCCCACACGGCCATGACCGCGTCGCCGATGAACTTCTCGACGGTCCCGCCGTAGCGCTGGACGATCTGCCGGGCGGTGTCGAAGTAGCGGGAGAGGAGGTCGCGCACCTCATCCGGATCGCGGGATTCGGAGAGGGCGGTGAAGCCGACCAGGTCGGCGAACAGGACGGAGACCAGGCGCCGCTCGGAAACGGGGGTGGAGGAGGGTGCTGGGGCTGGCGGGGGCGTCGTCGAACGGGAGGCGGCGGCCGGGACCCCACCGCCGACCCCCGCAAGCGAAGAGCCACACTCCCCGCAGAACGCGAACCGAGGCTCGTTGGCGGTGCCGCAAACGGGGCAGACGACCGCAAGCGGCTGCCCGCAGGCCCCGCAGAACTTGCGGCCTACCGGGTTCTCCGTCCCGCAATTCGAACAGACCATCTGACCTCGCTACCTGTCGGGAAGAGGGTACTGACTCCGAGTCGATGTGGGAATCGGTGCTGGACGCAAGCTAGATGGCGCGCACCGCCTTCGGCCGCTGGCCGCGAGCTGATAGGAACATCACGGACGACCACCGCGAAGTCGGGTGGTCGGCTGTTTCTTGCCGCTAGGGCTGAGCGCTCGGTTCCGCTCCCTCGATCCTGGAGCTCACTACCAGCTCGGTGTACGGCTGATCTCTCATCCGCGTTCGGAAGTTCACCTGAAATTGCGTTCGCAGAGCTCGCGTACGCTGAACGACCTCGGCCATGGTGAGCAGGACGGCGAACGGACGCCCATATATGTTGGTCGAATTGAGCACGATGAAGGCGAATAGGTAACGATCCTCCAGCGCCGCGGCCATTAGATACTCGCGTTCAGTAGCGCCAAAGAAAAAGCCGTTCAGGTTCGCATCGTTTATGGGCTTCCTCGTGGACTACATCTCAACGAGGCGAAGCGACTCCAGATGGATATCGAGATTCGATGCTGTGATCGGTTCGGTTCGGCCCGGTGTCATGACCGCATCGAAGGTTTGCACTCCCCAAGCTCCTTTGACAGGGAGTTCCTCAACGATTCGGAGCTTGGTGGGCAAATCAACAGCCTGAAATCGCCGGTCCTGCAGCAGCAAGTCAAGCGCGCGATTCTCAGTCCGACGGTTGGAGCTGCTCTTGAGGAACTTCGGTTCGTCCTCGACCACTCCAATCCCCCCTGGGTGCAGCCGTGCCCATGATCGTGTGAATTGGGGATCACGATGAAGTCATTCACCCTGAAGGGTCCGATCTGACGATCGTCGGAGGTGATCGATAACCTCAGGCGAGGTTCCCGGACCCTCCCCCAGGAGGATGCGCATGAGTGAGGCGCAGGAATTTCTCAACATGTACCTATGGGGGTTCATCGAGAGCCGCGGCTGGATCCCCTCTCTCGTCGAGGCGTACGGCGACTTCGTGGGAGACACGGCGGCCCTGAACGCGATCGAGAGAGCGCTCGAGATTGGGTTCGCCCCCGGACAGGTGACTGACCCAACGTCAGTGTATGCGGGGGTGGACGACGCAGGGCGCTTCGAAGTCCGCAAAGTCTGGATTGAAAACGTTTCGGTCAATGCCCAGTCGCTGTTTGAGGAGGCCAACGATCTGGCCAGCGCGGTCGTTGAGTTGCTGGGTGCCATCTCCTCGGCCGAACTGAGCGGAATCGAATCTGCGATCGAGAAGACAAAAAGCCGCTTGGATGCTTTTGACGAGCGGTGGCAAATTCAGCGGACTTGACGGTCTAGCGGCGGAGCTTGGCGCGCTGCTCGGCCCCGAGGGCGGCCTTCCGGAGGCGGACCACGTTCGGGGTTACTTCGACGCTTTCGTCTTCGCGTACGAACTCCAGTGCTTGCTCCAACGACAGCTCGCGGTAGGGGATCAGCCGCACCAGCTCCTCGGCCGTGGACGAGCGCATGTTCGTCAGCTTGCGTTCCTTGGTCGGGTTGACGTCCATGTCCTGGCTGCGGGCGTTCTCCCCCACGATCATCCCCTCGTAGACCTCCGCTCCGGGGCCCACGAACATCGATCCCCGCTCCTGGAGGTTGAGCAGGGCGTAGCTCGTGGCCAGGCCTCGCCGGTCCGCCACCAGCGAGCCGGTAGGCCTCGTGGTGATCTCCCCGTGCCACGGCTCGTACCCCTCGAACACGTGGTGCAGCTGGCCGGTCCCTCTCGTTTCCGTCAGGAACTCCGTTCGGAACCCGATCAGGCTCCTCGCCGGGACGATGTACTCCATCCGCACCCATCCCGTGCCGTGGTTCACGATCTCCTCCACCCGCCCCTTCCGCAGGGCGAACAGCTGGGTCACGACCCCCAGGTAGTCCTCCGGGGCGTCGACCGACACGCGCTCCACCGGCTCGTGCACCTGCCCGTCGATCACCCTGGTGATGACCTGCGGCTTGCCCACGGTGAGCTCGAAGCCCTCCCGCCGCATCAGCTCGACCAGGACGGCCAGCTGCAGCTCGCCGCGGCCCTGGACCTCCCACCGCTCGGGCTGATCCCCCTCCAGGACCCGGATCGACACGTTGCTGACGGCTTCGGCGTCCAGCCGGCTCTTGACCAGCCGCGCGGTCAGCTTCGAACCGTCCTGCCCGGCCAGCGGCGACGTGTTGATCCCGATCGTCATCGAAAGGGACGGCTCGTCGATGGTGATGACCGGGAGCGCCCTGGGGTCGTCGGGGTCGGCCAGCGTCTCCCCGATGGTGACGTCGGCCAGCCCCGCGATGGCGATGATCTCCCCCGGCCCCGCTTCGTCCGCCGGGACGCGCTCGAGGGCCTCGGTCACGTACAGCTCGGTGACCTTCACCCGTTCGATGCTCCCGTTCGCGCGGCACCACGCGACCTGCTGGCCGCGGCGGATGGTCCCGTGCATGACCCGGCACAGCGCCAGCCGGCCCACGTACGGCGAAGCGTCGAGGTTGGTCACTAGGGCCTGCAGGGGATGCGCCGGATCGAACGCCGGCGCCGGGATGTGGTCGAGCAGCGTCTCGAACAGCGGCTTGAGGTCCACCCCCTCGTCGTCCGGATCGGTCGAACACCTTCCCGCCCGCGCGTTGCAATACAGGATGGGGAAGTCGATCTGCGACTCGTCGGCATCGAGGTCCAGGAAGAGCTCGTAGACCTCGTCCACGACCTCTCGGGACCGGGCGTCCTGCCGGTCCACCTTGTTCACCACCAGGATGACCGGCAGCTTCGCCTGGAGCGCCTTCCGCAGGACGAACCTGGTCTGAGGGAGCGGCCCCTCGGAGGCGTCGACCAGGAGGAGCACGCCGTCGACCATGGTCAGCCCGCGTTCGACCTCGCCGCCGAAGTCGGCGTGGCCCGGCGTGTCGACGATGTTGATCTTCGTCTCGCCGTACCGGACGGCCGTGTTCTTGGCCAGGATCGTGATGCCCTTCTCGCGCTCGAGGTCCATCGAATCCATCACCCGAACCGCCACGTCCTGGTTCGCGCGGAACGCTCCGGTCTGCCACAGCATGGCGTCGACCAGGGTCGTCTTGCCGTGGTCGACGTGGGCGACGATCGCTACGTTGCGAAGGTCAGAACGGGTGGGCATGCGCTGCAGGTTAAAGGTTCAGGGTTACAG
>JBKPGU010000038.1:0-4489 GCA_046729535.1 Actinomycetota bacterium | reverse complement strand
ATCTCGAGCCGGCCGGAGGGATCGCCGGGAGACTTTCGAGGCAGCTCCTCGAGATGTCCGGATCGGAAGTCGACACCCTGGACCGCCGGGTTCCCCGTCTCGGCGACGGTGATGCCCAACGGCCCCTCTGGAGAGGCGGTGACGAAGGCCAACCCGGCGGCCGTCACGGGCGCCTTCTCCAGCAGGATGGGGCTGGAACCATCGAGCTGCCAGAGGCTTGCTTCCCTGGTTGCCGGGGGACCACCCGTGGTATCGAAGATAACGACCTCGGCCTCGTACGAGACCGCATGGAGGCGTTGGCAGTCGTCCAGCTGCACCTGCGAAACGCCGATCTGGCGGGTCAGATCTCCCATCTGGGCCAGGGCCTTCCAGGTGTCGAGTGGCCCAAGGCCAGGCAACCCGGCGCGAACCGCATCTCGCTGCGTTTCGAGGGAAGCGATCGTGTTGGCGATCGGGATGCATGCAGGGTGTACGGTCATGGCGCCCCCTTTCCCCTCGGACGACAGCCCGGCTCAGCCTAATCCCAAGCCTCGGATCGAGCAGTCGCGCGGGGGGTCCGGCCGGGCCTCATCCGACCGAACCGCCAGCTGCCTATGCTGGTCGGGCGATGGGCGAGCTTTCGCTGGAAGAACGACTGGGTACCGGAGAGGCATTCGCCGACCTCTCGTTCTGGCGCAAGACCTCAGTCACCGGCGCCGATGCGTTCCTGTGGCTGAACGACCTGATCTCGGCCGACATCTCGGGCCTCGAACCCGGCCGGGCTACGCGGGCGCTGCTCCTGTCGCCGACGGGGTCCGTCCGGGCGGAGTTCACCGTGGCCGTGCGGCGGGAAGGCGTGCTGGTGCTGCAAGACCCTTCGCAGCACGAACCGATCGCTGGGCTCCTCGGACGCTACGTCCTGTCCTCGGAGGTGGCGCTGGACGACCGAACGGAGGACATCGCACTCTTCGCCTTCCCCGGGGTCTCCGATCCAACCCGCATGGTCGCCGACGTGGACGCCTCAGTGCCCTCGTGTCTCGGCGCCGGCCTGGACCTCCCGGCCCCGATGGACGAACACGACCGCCTGCTGGGTGAGTTCCAGCAGACGTTCACGCTGGCCGGCGGAGAGGACGTAGAAGCGTGGAGGATCCGGGCGGGTATCCCCCGGTTCGGCGTTGACGGCACCGCGGGCGACCTTCCCCAGGAATGCGGGTTCGAGGAGTCCGTGGCCTTCGCGAAGGGGTGTTACCTCGGGCAGGAGGCCATGGCGAAGGTCAAGAACCTGGGCCATCCTCGCCGGGTCCTCGTCCACCTGGAGGCCGCTGGCCCGGTGTCACCCGGCCAGTCGGTGCTGGTCGAAGGGAAGGACGTGGGGCATGTCACGAGCGCTGCTCGGGCCGACGGAGCGACTCGGGTCCTGGCAAAGGTCTCGTGGCGCGCTCGCACCGGTTCGTTCGAGACCGACTCGGGCGGAGAGCTCCGGCCGGTCAGCTCGTAGCCAGGTAGCCCAGGAACAGCGCCTCGGCCAGGCAGGACTTCCGCAGGTCCTCCAAGTCGACGCTCTCGTTCTCGGAGTGCGCGTTCGTCTTGGGGTCCATCGCCCCCGTCAGGAGCAGGGCTGCATCCGGGAACGTCTCGGCGAACGAGGCGACGAAAGGGATCGATCCTCCGGCTCCGATGTCGACCGGGTTTCGCCCGAACGCCTCGGACATGGCACGGCGCATCGCGTCGAACGCCCGGCCCTGGGCCTTCAGCGCGTACGGCGAGCCGATGGCTTCGGGTGTCACGGTGACGTCCGTCCCCCACGGGACGCTGGACTCGATGTGCTCGATCAGCGCGGTTTGCGCCTCCTGAGCATCCTGGCCCGGAGGTATCCGCATGCTGACCTTCGCCTTGGCCCAGGGGACCAAACGGTTCGCCGCCTCCTGGGTGGTAGGGGCGTCGATCCCCAGGACGTCGATGGCTGCCCGGGTCCAAAGGCGCTCGGTCAGCGAGCCCTCGCCGATCAGCCGCACGCTGGGCCGAAGCCCCGTCCACTCCCGAACCTCGTCCTCGGTGAGGTCAAGTGGATCCGCGGGTCCCGACACCAACCCGGGCACGGCCGGCCGTCCCTGATCGTCATGAAGGGCGGCGAGGGTCTTCACCAGAACGGTCAGCGCGTCCGGGACGAGGCCTCCGTACTCGCCGCTGTGCACGGCGTGATCGAGGGTTCGGACCTCGACGAAGCAGGCCACGATGCCTCGGAGGGAGATGGTGAGGGCCGGCTCCCCCGTCCTCCAGTTCCCCGAGTCGGCCAGGATGACCGCGTCCGCCCGGAGCAGGTCCTGGTACTTGCTGAGGAACTCCGGCAGATGTTCTGAGCTCGACTCCTCCTCGCCCTCAACGAACACGGTGACCCCCACGGGCGGCCGGCCATCCCACGCCCGGATGGCCGCCTCGTGGATCACGATGCCGCTCTTGTCGTCTCCGGCTCCTCGCCCGTACAGCCGGCCGTCTCGCTCGACCGGGTCGAACGGCTCGGACGACCACAGGCTTCGAGGGCCCTCCGGCTGCACGTCGTGGTGGGCGTACAGGAGGACCGTCGGGGCCCCAGCCGGCGCCGCGATCCTTCCCAGCGCGGCCGGGTGGGCTCCTTCGACCTCGAGGATCTGGGTCCTCATCCCCGCCGCCGACAGCAGTTCGACGGTGGCCTCGGCGGACCGCCGGACGTTCGCTGCATCGAATCCTTCGAAGCTGACGGATGGGATCCGAACGAGGTCCTCGAGATGGGAGCGGACCTCGGACATGAGGCCGTCGATCTTCGCCGGGAGCGCCTGGATCAGCTTCTGGTCGATCGCCACGGCGTGGAAGCGTACAGGGGAATCAACCGCGCAGCACGGGGTTGGCCTTGGTGCGAGAGCTCAGACCGGAGCCGAGGAAGCGGCCTTCACGATCTGGGTCATCGGGGTGTCTCCGAAGCGCGCGCTCTGGAGCATCTCCTGCAGCAGGACGTCGGACCGCGACCCGGACACCACGGCCAGCACGACGTACAGACCGGAAGTCGGCAGGCCCACTCGCCGGACGGGCCCGTACCCGGGAGCCGCCACCAGGTAGGCCCAACGAGTGTGACGCCCGTGCACCTCACACGTGCCGGTCCCCGCTGCTACGTAGTCGCTGGGGGAGAACCGTCGGCCGGTCAGGTCCGGCGGGTGATCGGCGTAGACCTGCTGCTCTCCCGGCTGGCATGCCTTGTTCGCGCGCAGCGCATCGAGCACGGGGCCTCGAGCGACCAGGTAGTAGTAGTCAGACGGGATCCGAAGCTTGGCCACGTCGATCCAGAAGACCTCCATCCCGCGAACGGTCCCGTCCGCGTGCTCCCAGTCCTCCAAGCGTGGCGCGGCCACGAACCCCTCCTGCGGGTAGCGGTCACGGGGCAGCGGCTTCGCCTCCCAGGAGCCGGGAACGACGGCCTGGACGAACCCGGCCTGGACCTGGAGGAGAGGAGCGGGGCTGGAGGGAAGGGCGAAGGGGTGCGTGGAGAACGACGGGGGGTCGGTGGGGAGGGTGGTCGCGTCGGGCACGCGGCTGCACCCCGTAACCGCCGTCGCGAAAACCAGGGCCACGATCGTGGTGCGCACGGGTGCTGAAGTGTAGGCACAGTCCTGCTCGGATTGCCAACCGGCCTCTGCCCACGCGGGCTCCGGAGGGCATACAATCCGGCCTAATCGAATAGTCGCGCCTGGAGGTGGGCTCGAACGGGCCGGCAGTCCGTTCGAGCCCCAAGAGGGAAGCCGGTGCAAGACCGGCACGGTCGCGCCACTGTGACCGGGGAGCGAACCCGAGAGATGCCACTGGGGTGACCCGGGAAGGTTCGGGGGAGCGAAGCCCTCGTGAGCCGATCCGAACCAATCGGCCAGCGAGGAGCCCATCCGGAAGTCAGGAGACCTGCCTCCGAGGCGGTTCGGCCGCGCTCTTCGCGCAAAGGGAGGCCGCTTCGCAAGGTCCATCGAAGCCTCCGGCGAGAGCCGGGGGCTTTTCTCGTTTGGGGCCTTGCAGGGGCGGCCGCGACCGAAGGGAGAGGGAGATGGTGGTCATGCATCGCCTGCGCCGTTTCGTCGAGACGCGGCGCCTACTTTTCGTGCTGTTCGCATCGACCGTGGCGCTGTCCGGGTGTTCGAGCCCGACCGCCATTCGCCCACGGAGTTCTGCCCCCAGCACCTCTGTGGCCGCGGCGGCGTTCCCAGTCACGGTGACCGACGACGATGGGGTCGAAGTCACGATGAAGTCCGCGCCCACCCGGATCATCACCTTCGCCCCCTCGAACACGGAGATCGTGTTCGGCCTGGGCCTGGGCGACCGGCTGGTCGGGGTCTCGGGGAGATTCGACGACTACCCTCCGCAAGCGAAGTCCATCGAGCAGGTCGGCGGATCGGGGGAGTTCGGCGTCGACCCGAACGCCGAGAAAGTGGTGTCGCTCCATCCCGATCTGCTGCTGGCCATCGCGGGGGGCGATCAGTGGAAGGAGCAGCTG
>JBKPGU010000037.1:0-7863 GCA_046729535.1 Actinomycetota bacterium | reverse complement strand
GGGTGAACGAGCAGGACTACAGACCTGCCGACCACCACGTCATCTCGAACGCCTCCTGCACAGCGAACTGCGGGGTGCCCATGGCCAAGGTCCTGGGCGACGCGTTCGGCATCGAGCGCGGGTTCATGACAACCGTTCATGCGTACACGAACGACCAGAACCTCCTGGACCTGCCCCACAAGGATCTCCGCCGAGCCAGGGCAGCGGCCATCAACATCGTGCCGGCCAGCACTGGAGCGGCCAAGGCCAGCGCGTTGGCGCTCCCCGAGCTGAAGGGCAAGATGGACGGCCTGGCCATGCGGGTTCCCGTCCCCGACGGGTCGGTGACCGACCTGGTGTGCGTCCTTAGGAAGGACGTCACGGTCGAGGAGGTCAACGAAGCCTTCAAGAAGGCCGCCACGAACGGCTCGCTGAAGGACAAGCTCCTCTACAGCGACGAACCGATCGTCTCCAGCGATATCGTCGGCACGCCGTACTCCTGCACGTTCGACTCGCCGCTCACGATGGCCATCGGGAACCTCGTGAAGGTCGTGGGCTGGTACGACAACGAGTGGGGGTATTCGAACCGTCTGGTGGAGCTCGTCGAGCTCGTTGGCTCGACGCTCTAGGGGAGCCGGCGGTTGCGGGCCGGCCACCTCCGAACGATCGAGGACCTCGGCGAGGTCTCAAGGAAGCGTGTCCTTGCTCGTTGTGACCTGAACGTCCCGCTCGAGGGCGCCCGCATCGCCGACGACCTGCGCATCCGGGCTTCGGCTCCCACGCTGCAGGAGCTCCTCGCGGCCGGGGCGGCGCTCGTGGTCTGCTCCCACCTGGGGAGGCCCAGAGGGAAGGTGGTCGAGGAGCTGCGCCTGACCCCGGTGGCCAATCGGCTGTCCGAGGTCCTCGAGGTGGACGTGAAGGCCCTGGACGTCGTCGTCGGCGAGGAGGCCCACGCCGAGTGCGACCATCTGGGGCCTGGCGAGGTCGTCCTCCTCGAGAATCTCCGGTTCGACCCTCGTGAGGAGCAGAACGACCCGGGGTTCGCGGACGAACTGGCCTCCCTCGCCGACCTCTACGTCGACGACGCCTTCGGAGCGGCTCACCGGGCTCACGCGTCCGTGGTGGGGGTGGCCGAGCGGCTGCCCTCCGCTGCAGGGCGGCTGATGCAGAGGGAGGTCGAGGTCCTGTCCCGGCTCCTCCGGGATGCCGACCGGCCGTTCGTGGCCGTCCTTGGCGGAGCGAAGGTCTCGGACAAGCTGTCCGCGATCAACTCGCTGATCGAGCGGGTGGATGCTCTGTTGATCGGCGGCGCGATGGCGTTCTCCTTCCTGGCGGCGTCGGGCGTTTCCGTTGGGAAGTCGCTGGTGGAGCCGGACCGGTTCGACCAGGTCAGGGGGGCCTCATCTTCCGCCGAGGAGCGAGGGGTCCTGGTGCAGCTCCCCGAAGACGTGGTGGTGGCCCCGGAGCCGAGCCTGGAGGCCCGCCGGATTACGGTCCGAGCCGACGACATCCCGCGCGACCAGATGGGCCTGGACATCGGGCCGAAGACCGTCGAGGAGTTCGCCCGGACCATCGCCGACGCCAAGACGCTGTTCTGGAACGGGCCGATGGGGTTGTTCGAGCTCGAACCGTTCTCGGCCGGAACCCGGGGGGTTGCGCACGCCGTGGCCGGAGCGAGCGCGTACAGCGTGGTGGGCGGGGGAGACAGCATCGCCGCCCTGGCGAGGTTCGGGTTGCTCGACAGCATCGATCACCTGTCCACTGGCGGCGGGGCCTCCCTGGAGTTCCTGGAGGGACGCGAACTCCCCGGCGTGGCCGTGCTGACGGAGGCGAGCTGAATGGCCGCCACGCCCGGACGACGCCCGATCATCGCCGCGAACTGGAAGATGCACAAGACGCACCTGGAGGCCATCAAGGCCGTGCAGCAGCTCTCCTACCTCATCGACAGCAAGACCACCGATCAGGTCGAAGTGGTGATCTGTCCGCCGTTCACCGCCCTTCGCTCCCTGCAGACCTTGTTCGACGCCGACCGCTTGCCGTATGCGCTGGGAGCCCAGGATGTCCACTGGGAGGAGAAGGGGGCGTTCACGGGGGAGATCTCGCCGCTGATGCTTGCCGCGCTGCGATGCACGTACGTGATCGTGGGCCATTCCGAGCGGCGCCAGTTCTTCGGCGAGACCGATGACCGCGTGGCGAAGAAGGTCAAGGCGGTGATCGGGGCCGGCATAGTGCCGATCCTGTGCGTCGGGGAGAGCCTGGAGGAGCGGGACTCCGGGCGCACGGAGGACAAGGTCGTGACCCAGGTGAAGGCCGCCCTGGGGAGCCTGTCCGAAGCGCAGGTCGCCACCGTCGTGATCGCCTACGAGCCCATCTGGGCTATCGGTACGGGGCGCAACGCCGATCCGCAGGACGCGGGCGAGGTGATCACGCTGATCCGGAACACCGTCGCCTCCATGTTCTCTCCTGCACCCGCGAGGTCCGTCCGGGTCCAGTACGGAGGAAGCGTCAAGCCGGGGAACATCCGGGAGTTCATGGCCCACCCCGAGGTCGACGGCGCACTCGTGGGCGGGGCCAGCCTGGACCCGGAGGAGTACGCCCTCATCGTCCGGTACAGGGGATGAACCGAACCCAAGCCAGAACGAAGCCGGGATGAACCAGCTTCTCTACGTGTGCCTGGACGGCCTGGGTGACGACCCGACCCCAGAGCTGGGCGGCCTGACCCCGCTGGAGGCTGCGCGTACGCCCGTCCTGGACGGCCTGGCCCGAAAGGGAGCACAGGGACTCGTGAACACGGTGGGGGAGGGGATCGCTCCGGAGTCCGACATCGCGGTGTTCGCCATCCTCGGATACGACCCCAGGCAGGACCACCCCGGGCGTGGCGTGCTGGAGGCGCTGGGAGCCGGGATGGCCTTCCAGGACGGCGACCTCGCCTATCGGGTGAACTTCGCCACGCGGGAGGACGGCGAGATCGTCGACCGGCGGGTGGGCCGCGACCTGCCCAGCGAGGACTCGAAGGCGTTGGCCGAAGAAGTGAACGAGGGCCTCCAGCTGCCCTCAGCCACGTTCCGGTTGGAGGCCACCGTCGAGCACCGCGGCGCCCTGGTCATCCGGTCGAACGAGGGCAAGCTCTCAGCGAACGTCTCGAACACCGACCCTGCGTATGCCAAAGAAGGAAGCCTGGGCGTGGCCCTCGAGCGGTTCGAGAATCGGGTGGCCGAAGCCGAACCCCTCCACGACAGCGAGGAGGCCGAACGTTCGGCTGGGCTGACGAACTTCTTCGTGGATGGCGCCGCCCGGATCCTGGAGGCGTCCGAGGTCAACCGGCGGCGACGTGAACAAGGTCGGCTTCCCGCGAACCTCATCCTGACCAGGGACGGCGGCGATCACATCCCGAGGCTGACCCCCATCAAGGAGCGGTTCGGTCCGTCCTGGGGCTGCTTCGTCGAGATGCCGGTCGAACGGGGCATCGCGATGGTCCTGGGGATGGCCCCGGTGGATGCCCCCACCGGCATCCCCCGGCAACGGCAATACGCCGAGTGGGCCGCGCTGGCCGCGGTGGCTCTGGGCGGCTACGACGCGCTGTACATCCACATCTAGGGGCCGGACATCCCCGCGCACGACGGGAAGGCCGAGGAGAAGAAGGAGGTCATCGAGGACATCGACCTGGCCTTCTTCGGCGAGCTCCTCCCCAGGGTCGACGCCCGCCGGACGCTCCTGGCGGTCACGGCCGACCATTCCACCTCCTGCGTCCGAAAGGCCCACACCGCCGAGCCGGTCCCGCTGCTCGTGGCCGGTCCCCGGGTCGTGACCGATGGGGTGGACGCGTTCGGAGAGCGGGTCGCGGGGATGGGATCCCTGGGCACGATGCAAGGGGTGGAGATCGTTCCCCGACTGGTGGAGCTGCTCCGCACGTAGCCAGTCTCCACTCAATCCCCACAACCTCGCCATCTCGTATAGACAGTTAAGGCCCATAGCGCCCGATTGCGCCGTGGGCTGGGTGTAGGTAGGCTGCTCCGGGCCATCCCGAGGGGGATGCGCCTCGTGAAGGGAGGGAAGGGTATGCGGTTTCGGTTACTAGGTAAGACCATCGCCCTGGTGGGCGTACTGACGGTGGTGGCCGCCGCCTGTGGCGGCGGTGGGGAACCGAGCGGGACCCCGACTTCGGCTCCTCCTTCGGCCGTCCCGCAGGGCGGCGAGGCGGTGTTCGGCGCCGAGCAGTGGCCGGAGTGCGTGAACCCCATCACCAGCTGTTCGTCCGCCACGTGGACCTGGTATTCGGTGTTGTTGCACGTCCTTCCGCACGCGGCGATCCTCGACCTGAAGGGCAACTTCGTGGCCTCACCTGTGCTCACGGAGCTTCCCACGCTCGCCAACGGCGGGATCACCCAGAACCCCTTCACGCTGACCATGAAGATCAGTGACAAGGCGGTTTGGGAGGACGGTTCTCCGATCACCTCGAAGGACTTCGACTTCACCAACAAGGCGATCCTGAACACGACTGGCGCGTACACCACGGTTGGGTACGACCAGATCGACACCATCGACACCACCGACCCCAAGTCCGCGGTCATCAAGTTCAAGCAGGTGTTCGTCGACTGGCCCGACCTGTTCGGAGGGGTGTATCAGGGGATCTTCAAGGCGGCCGCGTTCCCCAACGCCGACGCCGAGAAGCCCAACCTGAAGGACGACATGCTCGACAACATCCCGTTCTCAGGTGGTCCCTGGGTCCTGAAGAGCTGGAGCAAGGACCAGGCCGTCTTCTCGAAGAACACCAACTTCTTCGGCAAGAAGGCCAACCTTGACCAGGTCACCTTCGTTCCTCGCATCGATCAGTCCACCGAGATCAACTCGCTGCTCACCGGTGAGGTTGCGGCCATCTATCCGCAGCCGGCCGACGTCAGCCTGTTGGACCAGGTGGCGGGGAACCCGAACGTGAAGGCCGTCGGGAGCGACGGGGGTTACTTCGAGGCGTTGTGGTTCAACCACGACTCCGCGCCTCTGGACGACCCCGCGGTTCGTGAGGCCGTGATGTACGCCGTCGACCGGCAGTCGGTCATCGACGCCATCATCAAGCTGAACAACCCGAACGCCGCAGTGCTGAACTGTGGGTTCGTGTCGTTCCCCAACATCGGGAACTGGTGCCAGCAGAGCCCACTCCCGTTCGAGCAGTTCACGTACGACCCGGCGAAGGCCAAGGAGGTTCTGACCGCAGCCGGGTACGACTGCTCGGCCACACCTTGCACCAAGAACGGGCAGCCCCTGGTGGTTGAGTACTCCACCGTGGCCACGAACACTCGGCGGACCACGACGCAGGAGCTCCTGAAGGACAAGGCGAAGGACGCCGGTATCGAATTCAAGATCAAGAACTACGACGCCGGTGTGCTGTTCGGTGACGTGGCTCCGCACGGCAAGTTCACCATTGCGGACTACGCGACCGGCGGCTCGGTGGACCCGAGCATCACCGCGTCCTTCGGCTGCGATGCCATCCCGTCGGAGAAAAACAGCTTCGCGGGTGGCAACTGGAACCACTGGTGCAACGATCAGGCGGACACCCTGATGACCCAGAGCGACCAGGAGATCGATCCCGCGAAGCGCCTGGACCTGCTGTCTCAGGTCTACCAGCTTGAGGCGACAGACTTCCTGTCGCTGCCGTTGTACGTGCTGCCGAACGTCGGCGCATGGCGGACCGACCAGATCGCCGGCCCCATCACCGACTACATCCCGTCCAACCTCGGCATGTTCTACAACATGAACGAGTGGTACAAGGCCGGGGCGTAGAGAGGTAGCCGCTACGTCATAACGGGAGACCCGGACCCGGTGGGCGACCACCGGGTCCGGGCTCCTGCTATATGATTTCGGAGGAAGGCCAGCTCCGGAGAGGACGCGATGTTTCGATACGTCATCCGCCGGTTCCTGTTCGCGATTCCCATCCTGCTCATCTCGAGCATCCTCGTCTTCCTGGTCGTCCGGAGCACGATCGATCCGGTGGCCGGGTACGCCGTGAACCCTCGGGTGAGCCAGAAGGACTTGCAGCGCTTGAGCGCAGAATTAGGGCTGGACAAGTCGCTGTTCAGCCAGTACACGACCTGGCTGTCGAAGTTCGTTCGGGGTGACTGGGGCAACTCCCTTCTCTCCAACCGGTCCGTGTTCCACGACATCCAGAGCGCCATGGCCAACACCATCCTGCTCGGCGTCGTGGCCACAATGTTCTCCCTGCTCGTGGGAGTGGGGATCGGCGTGTACTCGGCGCTCCACCAGTACTCCAAGTTCGACAACGTGGCGACGGGGGCGGCCTTCCTGGGCCTCTCCATCCCCAACTTCTGGTTCGCGTTGCTCCTGCAGCTCTTCTTCGGACTGTACCTCACGAATTGGCTGAACCTGACAGAGCCGATCTTCTTCACGGCCGGTCGAAATACACCCGGGACCTTAGGGTTCCATCCGGTCGACGTCGCCAGACACCTGGTCCTGCCGATGCTCGTCCTGGCCGTGCAGATCATCGCCGTGTACAGCCGGTACATGCGGGCCAGCATGCTCGAGGTCATGCACAGCGACTACCTGCGCACAGCTCGAGCCAAGGGTCTCCGAGAGCGTCGGGTCATCGTGGGCCACGCCATGCGCAACGCTCTGATCCCTCTGACCACGCAGGTGGCCATCGACGTGGGAGCCATCGCAGGAGGACTCATCATCACCGAATACATCTTCGCGTGGCCCGGCATGGGCCGGTTCTTCGTCGATGCCATGGATCGCGGCGACTACCTGCAGGTCTTACCGTGGGTCATGGTGACCGTGGCGTTCGTCATCATGTTCAACCTCGTGGCGGACATCCTGTACGCGGTGCTCGACCCCAGGATCCGGTATGCCTGACAACGGGGACCGCGACAGGGATCGAGAGGAGATCGAGCGCGTCCCGGCCGCCGGGCAACCTCTGCCGATCGAGACGCTGACCGAGCCCCTGTCGGACGATGTCGAGGTGACGGAGGGCGAGACCGGGGGGTTGCGGCGCATCGAGGTCGTCCTCACCACCCGTCAACTGGCCTGGCGGCGGTTCAAGCGCCACCGGCTGGCGATCGTCAGCTTGGTGATCCTGTTCGTGCTCGGCCTGCTCACGCTCCTTGTCGACGTGATCTCCCAGTACGACTACGACCAGCAGAACCTGTTCATGCGGGTCAAGCCGCCCAGTCGGACGCACTGGTTCGGAACCGACCAGCTGGGACGCGACGAGTTCACCCGCGTGCTGTACGGGGGCAGGATCTCGTTGCTGGTCGGGCTGTCGGTGGCGATCTCGGCCGGAGTCGTGGGGGCCGTCGTGGGATCCATCGCCGGCTACTACGGCGGCTGGATCGACAACATCCTCATGCGCGTCACCGACCTGTTCCTGTCGATCCCGTTCCTGGTCGTGCTGATCATCGCGGCGAACGCGCTGGGGGGCAGCTTGTTCGACATCGTCCTCATCCTGTCGCTGTTCTTCTGGATGCCGGACGCGCGGATCGTTCGAGGTGTCTTCTTATCGATGAAGGAGAAGGAGTTCGTCGAGGCGGCTCGGGCCTCGGGGGGGTCGAGCGGGCGGATCATCTTCTACCACATGCTTCCGAACGCCATGGGGCCGATCATCGTGAACGCCACGCTGTCGGTGGCCGCGGCCATCCTGACCGAGTCCGCCCTTTCCTTCCTGGGCTTCGGCGTCCAACCGCCCACGCCCACCTGGGGCAACCTGCTGAACAGCAGCCGTCAGTTCACCACCCTGGCCCCGTGGCTCGTGTGGTTCCCCGGCCTGGCCATCCTCATCACCGTGCTCTGCGTGAACTTCCTCGGTGACGGCCTGCGGGACGCCCTGGACCCTGTCTCTTATACACATCTCCGAGCCCACGAGACAGTGTTGCACAT
>JBKPGU010000036.1:0-3447 GCA_046729535.1 Actinomycetota bacterium | reverse complement strand
CGATCACCGACACGCTCAAGTCCCTTCCGGGACTGCTGATCCTGATCCCAGCCATCCTCGGTATGCGAGGGACGGTGTTCGGCGCCATCGGAGCCCGGCTGGGAACCGCCACCCACCTCGGGTTGTTCGATGTTTCTCGGGAGCGGACCGGCGTGCTGTACCAGAACGTGTTCGTCGGGATCACGTCGACGCTCTATTCGTCTCTGTACCTCGCGGCGCTGGCCAAGCTCTCGGCGCTGGCCTTCGGGCTCCCGTCCATCTCCTTCTTCACGTTCGTCACCATCTCGATGGTGGGCGGTGTCCTGGACTCCCTGCTGATCCTGGTGCTCACCATCGGCCTGTCGGTGATCTGCTACCGAAGGGGGTACGACCTCGACGCGGTGTCGACGCCCGTGGTCACGGCGGCGGCGGACATGACCACCGTTCCCATCCTCTTCCTGGCCACGTTCCTGACCAGGGTCGGCTGGCTGAACACGACCCTGGCCGTCCTGGGGATCACGCTGGGTCTCTACGCCATGGTTCGTGGAGCCCTCACGGATCTGCCGATGGCCCGGCGGGTCTTCTTCGAGATGGCCCTGATCATCATGCTCACCCCGATCCTCGACATCATCGCCGGGACCCTGGTGGAGGCCCGCCTGGACCGGTTCACCGCGTTGCCGGGCCTGCTCCTGCTGGTCCCCCCGTTCGTGGCCACCGCGGGTTCACTGGGTGGCATCCTGTCCTCCCGGCTCTCCTCGAAGCTCCAGATCGGACTGATCTCGGCCCGAGGGAGGCCCGAAGCCCTGGCCGCCCTCGACGCGGGGCTGACGGTCGCCTTCGGCGTCGTGGTGTTCACCTTCCTGGGGGCCCTGGGCCTCGGGTACAGCGTCCTGGCCGGAAAGGCATACCCTGGGGCGGCAACCATGGTTCTTGGAACGCTCCTCGCGGGCCTCATGGCTCTGGCCATCGCCATTCCCGTGAGCTACTACGTTGCCGTGGGAACGACAAGGCGCGGCTGGGATCCAGACAACTTCTCGGTCCCGTGGATCACCAGCGTGATGGACTTGGGGGGAACGGCCGTCCTCCTCGTCGCTCTGGCAATATTCGGGGTGACACTCCATGTCTGAAGACGACCAACCGAGCAACGTCAAGGAACTGCTGGTCGAGGCGAAGGACGTCTCGGAGCTGATGGTCGACCTGGCCTACGCGGCCGTCTTCTTCAACGACGGCACCCTCGCCGCAGAAGTCGAACGGCTCGAGGAACGCCTCGACGGCTACCTGTGGCGGCTCCGAGAGATCTCGATGCTCGCCGCGCGCTCGCCGGAGGACGCCGAAGGGATGGGCGGGGTGCTGCACATCGCCGGGGCTATCGAAAAGATCGGGCAGGCCGCCTCCGACATCGCCCGCGTGGTGCACGCGAAGCTGGGCATCCCCCACGAGCTGCGTCCGGATCTTCGCCACGCCGACGAGATCGTGGGACGGGTCCGGGTTCGGGAAGCAGCGCCGAGCGTTGGGCGTTCGCTCCGCGACCTCCTCCTTCCCAGCGAGACCGGCATGTGGGTCATGGCCATCCGGCGCGGCGACCAGTGGGAGTTCGACCCGGACGCGGACAGCGTCCTGTCGGAGGGCGACGTGCTCCTGTTCCAGGGACCCGAGGAAGGGGTCAACCTGATCCGCGAGGTGGCCGGCGCTCCGCCCCTCCCAGAGGCGCCGGAGGGCGAGGCTCCGGCGCTGAACGAGCTGGACAAGGCGGTCGACATCCTGATCGAGATGAAGAACGCGGCTGAGGTGGCCGTGGGGCTGGCGTACTCGTCGCTGTTGTTCAAGGACCCGGCCCTGGCGGCAGAGGTCGGAACGCTCGAAACGCGGTCCGACATCCTCCACGACGAACTCGAGTCGTGGGTTCTGAAAGCCGCGCCCGAAGCCCGGAACACCGACGAGCTCCGCGGGCTGCTTCGACTCGGCTACGCCAGCGAGACCATCTTCGACGCGGCCCGGGACATGACGTGGCTGATCGAGCGGGGCGAGGAGCTGCATCCGGTGGTCCAGATGGCGCTCGAGGAGAGCGAGGAGGTCGCCGCCGAAACCGTGGTCGAACGCGGCTCTCGGGCGGAAGGCAGATCGCTGAAGCAGCTCCAGCTTGAGACCGAGACGGGGATGTTCGTCCTGGCGGTCCAGCGAGGGAGGAGATGGATCTACCGGCCCCGTCCTCGGTTCGAGCTGGAAGCGGGAGATCGGGTCATCTCGATCGGTCCGGAGGAGGGTGCCGCGGAGCTCGAAGCCCTGTGCCGGGCTCCCGCCGTGGTCCAGCAGGGCTAGTCAGGCGGCCAGCGCGTCGAGCGTCTGGCGGAGACCGGACTCCAGGTCCCGGGGGGCGTACCCCAACTCGCGCATGGCCTTCTCATGGGTCGCCCAGTACGTCACGCCCTGGGCAGAGCGGATCACTTCCCGCAGGTTTGGCGGCAGCTTGAACATCGGGCCGATGACCGGACCCAACGGGATGGCCAGCTTGGCGAAGACCGGCGGGAGGGTGAACCGAGGAGGGCGACGACCGGAGAGCGTTGCCACCAGGTCGATCAGCTTGTCGACCGTTGCGATCTCGCCGCCCAGGATGTAGGTCTCCCCGATCTGCCCCTTGTCGCGCACCAGGAGGATGCCTTCGACGAGGTCGTCGACGAACACGAAGTTGAAACCGACCTCCGAGAAGACCTTCACGGGCATCCGGCCGGTACGGGCCTGGTCGATGAAGATGCCGAGCTGTGAGGTGTCGCCGGGGCCGTACCCGACTCCCGGCTGGGCGATTAGGATCGCCGCGCCGCGATCGATCCTGGCTTTCGCCTCCTGGTGGGCCAGGTACTTCGTCTCCTCGTAATACGACAGGAAGTCCTCGGGCGGGCGTTCGTACGTCTCGTCGAACACCCTGCCGTGGGTGTTCCCGAACACGCCGTTGGTGGATACGTAGACGATGCGGGAAACCCCGGCGTCGATGGCGGCGTCGAGCACCCGCTTGGTCCCTACGACGTTCGCCTGGTACATCGCGGGGTGCTCCGACGCCCTGACGCCGACCTTGTACACGGCGCCCACGTGGAAGGCGGCGTCGCAGCCCGCTACGCCCTCGCGGATGGCTCCCTCGTTCCCGAGGTCGCCCTCGACCAGCCGGCATCCCAGCTCGCGGAGCCTATCGGCCTTGTTCGGGGAACGAACGAGGGCCACGACGTCGTCCCCTCTGGCCCTGAGATGTTCAGCCAGGTTCCCGCCGATGAACCCGGTGGCACCGGTGACGAACGCCTTCACGCGCAGGATGGTACGCGCTCTCCGAGGATGCGGTTCGACGGGCGGTGGTGCGCCCCGGCGGTCAGGCTCGAACGCCGGCCGGAAGCGAGAACACCATGTGCTCCTCCACCGTGCGGAGCTGTTCGACGGTGGTCGCACCCAGCGCCTTGAGGTGCTCGACCACGCGCTCGACCA
>JBKPGU010000035.1:0-2093 GCA_046729535.1 Actinomycetota bacterium | reverse complement strand
CCCCCGACCTGGGGGGCGGGTTCGGCAACAAGGTGCCGGTCTATCCGGGGTACGTGATCGCCACGGCCGCGTCGCTCCTGATCGGCCGCCCGGTGAAATGGATCGAGGATCGGACCGAGAACCTCATCTCCACCGGGTTCGCCCGCGACTTCCACATGCACGGCGAGATGGCTCTCAAGAAGGACGGCACGATGCTAGGGCTTCGCGTGTCGCTGCTGGCCGACGAAGGGGCATTCCACGCCGACGCCCAGCCGAGCAAGCTGAAGGTGGGGCTGTTCCACATCGTCACGGGCTCGTACGATCTGCCCGCGGCCCACGTCACCGCCGACGGCGCGTACACGAACAAGGCCCCCGGTGGCGTGGCCTTCCGATGTTCGTTCCGGGTGACCGAGGCCTCGTACATGATCGAGCGCCTGGTGCAGAACGCCGCCTACGAGCTGGGGATGGACCCAGCAGGCCTGCGGATGAAGAACTTCATCGCGAAGGACAAGTTCCCGTACAAGTCGGCCACCGGGCTCGAGTACGACTCCGGCGACTACGAGGCCGCGGCGCACCTTGCCATGGAGAAGCTGGGGTACGAGGACCTGCGCAAGGAACAGGCGAAGGCTCGCGAAGAAGGGAGGCTCCTGGGGATCGGGATGGCCTCGTTCACCGAGATCGTCGGGGCCGGGCCGCACAAGGACTACGACATCCTCGGCCTCTCGATGAACGACGGGGCCGAGCTTCGGATCCACCCGACCGGCAAGGCCATCTTGAAGATCAGCGTGAAGACGCAGGGCCAGGGCCACGAGACCACCTTCGCCCAGATCGTGGCGAGCGAGCTCGGGATCCAGCCCGAGGACGTCAAGGTGATGCACGGGGACACTGACAACACGCCGTACGGCCTGGGCACCTACGCCTCGCGATCGACACCTGTGTCCGGCGCGGCGACCGCCATGGTCGCCAGAAGGGTCCGGGAGAAGGCGAAGAAGCTGGCCGCCCACCTGCTCGAGGTCTCCGAGGACGACCTGGAGTGGGAGGGGGACCGTTTCTTCGTGAAGGGCGCGCCCGACAAGGCGAAGACCATCCAGGAGGTGGCGTTCGCCGCGTACACGAACGTCCCAGACGGCATGGAGACGGGCCTGGAGGGCGTGTACTACTACGACCCGCCGAACCTGACCTTCCCGTTCGGCACGTATCTCGTCGCGGTGGAGGTCGACCCCGACACCGGCCAGTGGGAGGTCAATCGGATGGTCGCCGTGGACGACTGCGGTGTCCGGATCAACCCGATGATCGTCGAGGGGCAGATCCACGGCGGCCTCACCGAAGGGTTCGGCATCGCGGCCATGGAGCAGATCACCTTCGACGAATCCGGCAACTGCATCGGTTCGAACCTCATGGACTACCTGCTGCCGACGGCGTGGGAGACCCCGAGGTTCGAGTTGGGGGAGACCGTCACGCCGTCGCCCCACCACCCCATCGGGGCCAAGGGCGTGGGGGAGTCGGCCACGGTCGGCTCGCCGGCGGCGTTCGTGAACGCGGTCATCGACGCGGTGGCCCACATGGGGATCCGGAACATCGACATGCCGTTGACCTCGGGGAAGGTGTGGGAAGCCATCCAGGGCGCGCAGACGGGCACATAGAGACGTGAGCGCCGACCTCCTGGAGCTGGCCCGGTCGTTGTCGGCCAAGAGCGAGCCGTACGTCTTGGCCACCGTGGTCTGGCGACGCGCGCCCTCGTCCGGAAAGGTCGGCTCCCGCGCCGTCATCACCGCCGATGGCCGCATCACGGGGTGGCTGGGGGGCGCATGCGCCGAACCAGCGGTGATCTCGGAAGCGAAACGGGCCCTGAACGAGGGGACGCCTCGGCTGATGTTCCTTGGGCCGCCGGAGGAGCTGGCCGAACACCAGCGAGACGGTGTCGTCGCGGTCCCCATCGCGTGCCAGAGCGAGGGCGCGCTGGAGGTATACGTTGAGCCGGTGTTCCCCAAGCCTCGGGTCGTCGTGATCGGCCGCTCGCCCGCCGTCGACGCCCTGGCTGGGATGGCGGCGGCACTGGGATGGCGGACTGCGGTGGTGGACGACGGGGGTTCGGCGTCCGATCACCCCGCCAT
>JBKPGU010000034.1:0-5934 GCA_046729535.1 Actinomycetota bacterium | reverse complement strand
CACCAGCGTGGAGCCGGTGACCAGCGACGGGTCGCCGATGGAAAGCGGCAGTCGTTCGGGAGCGGCGCCGAACACCCCCGACTCGTACACCAGCTCCATGTCGGGGGCCACGGTTCGGCGGGCCAGGTTGCACGCGATGTTGGGCGGACCGACACCGACGAAGCACACCCGCTCTCCTGCCAGCTGCCTGGCCGAGGCGACGATCATCATCTC
This sequence comes from Actinomycetota bacterium, assembly GCA_046729535.1. GTDB lineage: Bacteria > Actinomycetota > UBA4738 > UBA4738 > UBA4738 > JBKPGU01. The sequence goes on along the minus strand of JBKPGU010000034.1, from coordinate 5,721 downwards.
GGTCGTCGTGTAGCCCCGATCTTCAGGTCGTTCGCTCACGCGTACTCCCCGTAGTTGACCGGGTCCGACCATGACTCCTTGGGCGAGAGCGCTGCCCAACGTTCGGCCCCCAGCTTCTCGACATAGTCGGCGTGCGAGGACAGGTCGTACACCCACTCCTTCAGCCAGGCATCGAGCATCGCGGGGTCTCGCGAGATGGCTTCCCAGTCCAGGTAGAATCGGTTGTCGCGGTCGTAAAAGCCCTGGGCGTAGCTCGGGTGGCACGCCCGCGGTTCCGCTACCACTGCGTCCACGATCAACCCGGGGATGACCGTCCGGTTCGGATCGCGCCGGATGACCGCCCCATCCGCCAGCTCCTCCACCACCACGATCACCCGGTCGGCGGCGAAGGCCGCCTCCTTCTGACACCCCAGGACGCCCCAGATCTGCGCGTTGCCTTCGGCGTCTGCCCGCTGGGCGTGGACGATCGTCACGTCCGGGTTCAGCGGCGGGACGGCGTAGACGGTCTCGGTGCCGTACGGGGACTGGATGGCGACGATCCTCGGGTTCGCCTTCGGCAGATCGCTCTCGAAGTAGCTACGGAGGGGGAAGAATGGGAGATTCGAGGCGCCGGCCACGTAGCGGCAGATCATGCCGAAGTGGCTGTACTCCTCGACCTCCAAAGGCTCAGGATCGGCCCGTTCGACCCGCCGCCTCACGGCGTGCAGCGAGCCCACGCCGGGGTTACCCAACCACGAGAACACCAGCTTCCTCGCCACACCCGCCGCGATCATCTGGTCGTAGATGACGTCCGGGGTCAGGCGGCAGAGCGTCAGGTCGCGCTTGCCCTGCCGGATGATCTCGTGCCCCGCGGCGAAGCAGATGAGGTGGGTGAACCCCTCGATGGACACCGTGTCGCCGTCGCGCACGAGGTCAGCGACGGCATCATGCATCGTGGTGACCTTCGAGGCATCCGGCATGCGTCAGGCCTGGACCGGCGAGCCCCCGGGCGGAACCGGGTCGTCGGGACCGCGCAGGACGCAGAACTCGTTGCCCTCAGGGTCCTCCATGACCGTCCACGTCGCTTCCGGTCCGGCGAATCCCTCCAGCACGGTTGCGCCCAGGCTTCGGAGCCGTTCGACCTCCTCGTCACGGGTCCGGGGCGGACGGAGGTCGAGGTGCAGGCGATTCTTCGCCGTTTTGCCCTCCGGCACTCGCTGGAAGAGGAGGTACAGCCCCTTCGATCCCGGCTGTGCGACGACGGCGAACACGTCGCCTTCCTCCTCCGAGCTCTCCGTTACCTCGGACCCGATGGCCGCCGCCCAGAACCGGGCCAGGCCGGTGGGGTCGGCGCAATCGATGACCAGCTCTTCGATCCGGAGCGCCACGTTCACGCCGCGCCGGATTCGACGTCCTGGCAGGCCTGGTCGAAGATCTTCAGCCCGACCTCGGAGCGGGTCTGGTCGAGGACGAGTGGCGGGGCCATCCGGATGGCCGTGTCGCCCGCCCGCAGGACTAGGAGGCCTCGATTCAGGCATGCCACCTCGACCGCGTCGGCGTGCGCGCCGGTATCGAACTCCACCCCGATCATCAGGCCCATCCCTCGGACATCGGTGATCGAGGGGTGGCGCCCGCCCATCTCCGCCAGCCCCTCGAGCAGGAAGCCGCCGACGGCTCGCGCGTTCTCGATCAGCCCGTCCTCGAGCAACTCGATGGTGGCGAGGGCGGCAGCGCAACACACGGGGTTGCCAGCGTAGGTCGAACCATGGGCGCCCTTGTCCCATGTCATGATGTCCTCTCGGGCGATCATCGCGCCCAGCGGCATCCCGCTGGCGATGCCCTTGCCGGCCAGGACGATGTCGGGAACCACGCCGGCATGATCCACGGCCCACATCGAACCGGTGCGTCCCATCCCGGATTGGATCTCGTCGGCGATCAGGAGGATGCCGTGCTCGGAGCACAGGTCGCGCAGCTCGGCCAGCCACCCTTGGGGGGGGACCACGTAGCCGCCCTCGCCCTGGATGGGCTCGACAATGATGGCGGCTACCTCATGGGGCGGGACCAGCCGATGGAAGATGACTGGCTCGATGTACTCGGCTGGGGAGGCGCCGAAGGGCGCGTGCAGGACGCCCGGCAGGAGGGGACCGAAGCCCTCGTGGTACTTGGCCTTCGACGCGGTCAGCGAGACGCTCCCGTACGAGCGTCCATGGAACCCACCCAGGAACGCGATGAGGTACTGCCGGTGGGTGTATTTTCGGGCCAGCTTGATGGCCGCCTCCACCGCTTCCGTCCCTGAGTTGGTCAGGAAGGTCCGGGCCGGACCGCCCACCGTCGTGATCCGATCGAGCTCCGCGCACACCTCGGAGTAGATCGGGAGGTAGAAGTCCCCGCCCGAGAAGTGCAGGAGGCGTTCGGCCTGCTCCTGGATGGCCCGGACCACATTGGGGTGGGCATGGCCGGTCGAACACACCGCGATCCCCGCGTTGAAGTCGAGGAACACGTTGCCGTCGACGTCCTCGACCATGCAGCCCGCTCCTCGTGAGGGGGCGAACGGGTAGGCCCGGGGGAGCGAGGGGCTGGTCACCTTGTGATCCGCTTCGATCAGGGCGCGGGCCCTCGGACCGGGGATCTCGGTGACCAGCCGGGGTTCGATCATGGCCTCGAGCTCGGCCCGCGAGGGACCCCCGACGGGCTCGCGGGCCAGCGCGAGCAGCTCGGCCTCGGCCTCCTCGAACAGCTGGCGCTCGGTGTCCACGCCGGCGCCTAGTCCTCGATGACCGTCTGGCTTTGTTCCCGGAGGTACTGCTGCACGTAGTGGAGCCCGCCGCCGGCCTTGCCGCTGGTGCCCGAACCCTTCCAGCCGCCGAAGGGCTGCATGCCCGGCCAGGCGCCCGTCGTCGCTCCAGCTTTGCGATTCACGTAGACCACGCCGGCCTGGATGCCGTTCAGGAACTTCTCCTGTTCGGCCTTGTCCTCGGAGTAGAAGCCGGCAGTGAGGCCGTACTCGGTGTCGTTCGCCAGCTTCATGGCCTCATCCAAGGAGTCGACGGCCGCGACCGCGACGAACGGCACGAACAGCTCCTCCTTCCACACCCGGTTGTCCAGCGGGGCCTCGACGATGGTCGGTTCCACGAAGAGCCCTCGCCCGAGATCGCCTTCGTTCATCCTGTCGCCGCCGAGCAGGACCCTGCCTCCGCCCTTCTTCACGTCCTCGACGGCGTTCTGATGCGTCTCGACGGCCTTCTCGTTGATGACGGGACCCATGTAGATACCGCGGTTCAGTGGATCGCCGACGTTGAGCTTCGAGGCCTTGTCCACGAGCAGGTTGACGAAGTCCTGGTACACGGGGCGCTCCACGAACACCCGGGAGCACGCCGAGCACTTCTGGCCGCTGAAACCGAACGCCGACCGCATGATCCCCTCGGTGGCCTTGTCCAGGTCGGCCTTGGCGCTGACGATGGCCGGGTTCTTCCCGCCCATCTCGCAGATCGCCGGCTTCGGGTAGTCCTTCGCGAAGTTCTTGTAGATCTGCATCCCCACCGGATAGGAGCCGGTGAAGGTCAGCCCGTCCACGTCGGGACTCTTCCAGAGCTCGGCCCCCACCGTGCTTCCCGGCCCGGTCAACACGTGGAACGCCCCGGCCGGCACCCCGCCCTCGCGAAGCGCCTGGTACAGCATCAAGCCGGTGTAGAAGCCCTGGTGCGAGGGCTTCAACACGACGGTGTTGCCGGCGACCAGCCCGCCACCGGCGGGCCCTCCGGCCAGGGCCATGGGGAAGTTGAACGGGCTGATCACCGCCCATACGCCGTAGGGCTTGAGGACGCTTCGGTTGTGCTCGTTCGACGAGAGGTGGCCCATCTGGAAGGCGAACCCGTAGTTCTCCTCCATCTGCGTGCAGTAGTAGCGGATGAGGTCGGCGGTCTCCTCGACGTCGCCGAGGGCCTCGAGCCTGCTCTTGCCGACTTCGATGGCCATCAGGGCGGCCAGCTCGTAGACGTGATCGGAGATCCGGTCGGCCGCTCGCCGCATGATCTTCACCCGGTCCTGCCAGGGCATCCCCGACCACTCGGGGAAGTAGCCCTTGGCGGCCGCGATGGCGTCCTTCGCGTCCTGGGCCGTGGCCTTGGCGAAGTGGCCGATCAAGATGTCGCGGTCGATCGGCGAGCGCTCTTCGACGTACCCTTCGCCTTCTCGCGCCTCGCCGTTCACGAAGAAATGGTGCTTGTCTCCCAGCCACGACTCCTTGACCGTGTCCACGGCGCGCTCGTAGGCCGCGTGGAGCTCCTCGTTGTCGGCCGACATCGTGGCGTACGTGATCTTGAACTTGGTCTGTGCCATCGCCCGCTCCTGGTGAGGTCTGTTGGAGGCGATGTTAGCGCCCGACGGGCGTCAGCCGTTCGCCCGCAACTCGTCCAGCAGGGCGCGGGCTCGCTCCGCTGCCGGCAGGTTGCCCTTCACTTCGTACAGCTCGACGGCCCGCTCGACGAACGGGATGGCCTTGGCCGGCCGCCCCAGGATCTGAAGCGTCTCCCCCATATCCTGGTACTGGTCGCCGCGCCAGCCGAAGTCCGTCCGGTCGGCGAGCTGGAGGGCCTCTCGACCTCGGCGTTCGGCTTCCTCGGCTTGGCCCCGACGGGCCAGGATCTTCGCCGTGACCGACCGCCAGGTCATCTGCGTGGCCAGGTCCTCCTCGGCCGCCATCCTCGCTCCCGCTTCGGCCACCTCCTCGGCCTCGTCGTACCGGCCCTGTCGGTAGAGGACCTGGGCGAGGGTCGTCGCGATCGTCGAAAGGGCCGAACGCTCCCCGGCAGCCTCGAGCCCCTCATAACAGGCCCGGACCTTCCCCTCCGCGGCCATCCAGTCTCCGGCCATCAGCTCGACAATGCCAGCCGCAAACCCGTCGCTTAGGAAGAGCTCGATCCTCAGGCCCAGGTCCTCGAATATCGCGCGGCCCCGGGCAACAGATACGCGGGCTTCGTCGAAGCGCCCTCGCAGCGCTTGGAAGCGACCGATCGTCCGAAACACCTGCGCTTCGACCGCGCGGTTCCCTTCCGTCGACCCCAACAGGTCCTCGCATCGGCGGATGCCCTCATTGGCGGGCGTCGGACCGAAGAACATCCCCCCGGTGATGCTCCACACAGCGTTCGCCTCTTCCCGGCGGTCCCCGGCCTTTCGTGCATGGTCGAGCGCCCGTTCAGAATTGGCCACTCGACTCGCGTTGTCGCCATCCAGGTTGGCCGCGGTGGACATGATCTGCCAGGCCTTCGCCAACCCCAGCTCGTTTCCGAGGAGCTCGAAGACCTCGATCGCCTTCGCCGCCTCTTCCCGTAATCGGTCGGGTGGCCATTCGACCGGCTTCGTGGCCAAACCGATGAAGGCCCGCGCGAGGTGGGCCATCCATTCCGTCGCAACGTCCTCTGAGCCCGTCGCCGTCTGGACCGCATTGCTCATCACCGCGTCGGCGCGGCTGAACTCACCCACGTCCTCCAGGGCGCTCCCCAGGTCGTACAACAACGACGCCCTCCCCTCGGCATCGGCGGCTTGCAGGGACACTGCCCGGGATAGCAGTTTGGCCGCGCCTGCCGGATCTCCCCTGACCGCCCCCCTCCGACCCGCAGCGGAGAGCCGTTTCGCCGCCTCTCTGGCAAGGCGGTGCGCCCGTTCGTCAGGTGGTCCAAGTTCGGTTCGCAGACGATGGGCTTGCTCGAGGTGATACCCAAGGATCTCGTCGTACCCTTCGCC
>JBKPGU010000033.1:0-4931 GCA_046729535.1 Actinomycetota bacterium | reverse complement strand
GCGGCATCGGGACGGCCTCGAGGGTCCTGGACGCCGCCGCTCGTGGATTCACCGTCGGCGTCCTAGTCCAGGCCAACCACGGGCGGAGGGAGCGCTTCGCCGTGAACGGCGTCCCGGTTGGCGAGCACATCACGCACCAGGAGGTGCCGGTCCCCGGTCGGGCTGCGGCACCTGCGCCCGAAGGGTCGGGGTCGATCATCGCGGTTGTGGCCACGGATGCCCCGCTCCTCCCCCACCAGTGCGCCAGGCTGGCCCAGCGGGCAGGCTTGGGCATCGCGCGGATGGGTGGCGCAGGAGAGAACTCCAGCGGCGACATTTTCGTCGCCTTCTCGACGGCGAATCAGATCTCGGGGATCGAGACCCCCACCGAACGCCGGACGGTCGACGTGGCCATGCTGGAGGACGCCGCGATCGACCCCCTCTTCTACGCGGTGATCGAGGCCACGGAGGAAGCCATCCTCAACGCGGTCCTGCAGGCCGAGACCATGACCGGCCGCGACGGCGTGACGGCGTCGGCCCTGGACCCCCGGCGCTTGATCGACCTCCTGTCCATGTACGGCAGGGGACCCGCCGCCTAGCCGGTCCCGGCCAGGACCTCGTCGGGGATGTCGAAGTTCGAATACACGCTCTGGACGTCCTCGAGGTCCTCGAGCGATTCGACCAACCGGAGCACGGACTCGGCCTTGCCCCTACCGATGGGGACGCCGGTCTGCGGGAGCATGGTGAGCTCGGCGGAGACGAACGGGATGCCGGCCTCCTCCAGGGTTTGTCGCACCCCCCCCAGGGCCTCGACCGGGGTGACGATCTCCCACTGGTCGCCCGAGTCCCGGAGGTCTTCCGCCCCCGCGTCCAGGATGACCTCGAGCAGGGCGTCCTCGCTCGGAGCGGCCGACTTCTCGACCACGATGAAGCCACGGTGGTGGAACATCCACCCCACGCTCCCCGGGTCGCCCATGTTGCCGCCGAACCTGGTAAAGGTGTGTCGCACCTCCTGCCCGGTCCGGTTCCGGTTGTCGGTCATGGCTTCGACCAGGATCGCCACGCCGCCAGGGCCGTAGCCCTCGTACGTGATCTCCTCGTACCGCGCGCCGCCGCCCTCCCCGGCGCCTCGCTTGATGGCCCGCTCGATGTTGTCCACGGGGACCGAGTAGTCGCGGGCCTTCTGCACCGCCGAGGCCAACGTCATGTTGCCTTCGACGTTCGCCCCGCCCTCCCGAACGGCCACCTCGATGGCCCGGAGGAGCTTCGAGAACATCCGGCCCCGCTTCTCGTCGGTGGCGGACTTCTTCCTCTTGATCTGGGCCCACTTCGAATGCCCGGACATGGTGCTCTCCTCTTTGTCGGATCGGTGCCGCGCGCTAGCGTGCCATCCCCAGCAGCTTGGCGTGAAGCCGGGGGTCGCCGGCCATCTCGGGGTGGAAGGCCGCGGCCATGATGTTCCCCTGCCGCACGACCACGGGGCTCCCGTCGTGTTCGGCCAGCACTTCCACGCCCGCGCCCAGCGACTCCACCTGCGGGGCCCGGATGAACACCGCGCGAACCGGTCCCACCCCACGCACCTCGACGTCCGCTTCGAACGAATCGACCTGTCGACCATACGCGTTCCGGCGGACCGTGACGTCCAGGAGCGAAAGGAGGGGCTCCCCACCGTCGACCTCCCGAGCCAGCACGATCATGCCGGCGCAGGTTCCGAAGACCGGCATCCCCTCGGCGGCCCGCTCCCTGATCGGTTCGACCAGGTCGTAAGCCCGGGCCAGCTTGCCGATGGCGGTTGATTCGCCCCCCGGGATGGACAGGCACCCGACTTGCGCCAGATCCTCCGCCGTCCGGACCTCAACGGGCGTCGCGCCTGCCTCCGCGAACATCCGCGCGTGCTCCCGGAAGTCACCCTGGAGCGCCAGAACCCCAGCCTTCATGCTGATCCTCTACCAGCCGCGGGTCTGGAGGAGGTCCTCTTCCCTCATGGTGGCCACGTCCAGCCCGCGCATCGGCTCGCCCAACCCGCGGGAGACCTTGGCCAGGATGTCGGGGTCCTGGTAGTACGTCGTGGCCTCCACGATGGCCTTGGCCCGGACGGCGGGGTCCTCCGACTTGAAGATGCCCGACCCCACGAAGTTCCCGTCTGCCCCGAGCTGCATCATCAGGGCGGCGTCGGCCGGTGTGGCCAGCCCCCCGGCTGAGAAGTTGACCACCGGGAGCTTGCCCGTGGCCGCCACCCGGCGGACCAGCTCGACCGGGGCGTTGAGCTCCTTCGCCGCGCGATCCAACTCTTCCGCCTGCAGGCCGCTCAACCACCGGATCTGGCCCTGGATCTTCCGCATGTGGCGAACGGCTTCCACCACGTTTCCCGTGCCGGGCTCGCCCTTCGTCCTGATCATGGCCGCGCCCTCGGAGATCCGCCGGAGGGCCTCGCCCAGGTCGCGGGCCCCACACACGAACGGGACGGTGAATGCCCACTTGTCGACGTGGTGCTCTTCGTCGGCAGGGGTGAGTACCTCGCTCTCGTCGATGTAGTCGACGCCAAGCGACTGCAGGATCTGCGCCTCGACGAAGTGGCCGATCCGGCACTTGGCCATCACCGGGATCGAGACGGCGTCCATGATCTCCGCCACCTTGGTGGGGTCGGCCATCCGAGCCACCCCGCCCTCGGCCCGGATGTCGGCTGGCACGCGTTCGAGGGACATGACCGCGACCGCCCCGGCGTCCTCGGCGACCTTCGCCTGCTCGGCCGTGGTGACGTCCATGATCACGCCACCCTTGAGCATCTCGGCCAGCCCCGTCTTCACTCGGAACGTGCCGGTCTCGTTGTCCATGTCGAACCTCCTCGAGGACCGGCCGCAGCCGGCCGTGACTCCTTCACGTCAGTGTACTGGGGCGGCGAGAGCGGTAGCCTCCATCCGAGATGGGTTCGGAGCTGCGCACCGACGACACCGCCCGCCTCGAGACGTTCGCCGACGGCGTGATGGCCATCGCCATCACCTTGCTGATCCTAGACGTCAAGGTGCCCCGGCTGGCCGGCGGCTCGCTCCGGTCGGCCCTCGCGGAGCAGTGGCCGAGCTACGTGGCCTTCGTGGCCAGCTTCCTGACCATCGGGATCATCTGGGTCAACCACCACCACATGTTCAAGCTGATCGAACGCACCACCCACGCGTTCCTGATGCTGAACGTGGTCTTCCTCCTGACCATCTGCTTCCTGCCGTTCCCCACCGCGCTGGTCGCCGAGTACGTTCGGAACTCCGACACCCGCAGCCTGGCCACGGCCGTGTACGGCGGTACCATGACGGCCATCGCCATCATGTTCAACGTGGTGTGGCGGTACGCCGGTTCCCGGCATCGCCTCCTGGTTCGAGGGGTCAGCGACGAAGCGCTGGCCAAGATGAACCGGGACTACCTGGCCGGTCCCGTCGTCTACGCGGTGACCACGGTGGTCGCCTTCATCGAGCCGTACTTCAGCCTGGCCATCATCGTTGCGCTCTGCGTGTACTGGTTGCTCCCCGGCACCGGTCCCCGGGCGGAGGTCCTGGCCGGCCGGTCCGGCCCTGCTCAGCCGGAAGAGGAGCAGCCCGAACGGTAACCTCTTCGGATGCGCATCTTCTCGGGCATCCAGCCGACGGGCGGATTCCACCTGGGCAACTACATCGGTGGGATCCGTCAGTACGTGGCCGGCCTGGACCGCGGCGAGGCGATCTACTGCCTGGTCGACCTCCATTCGCTGACCGTGGCCTACGACCCGTCCGAGCTGCGCGCTCGCGTCTACGACGGCATGTCCATCCTCATGGCCGCCGGCCTCGACCCCGACCGTTGCATCCTGTTCCGCCAGTCCGACGTGAAGGAGCACACGGAGCTCGGTTGGCTGCTGGCAAACGTCACCGCCTACGGCGAGCTGTCCAGGATGACCCAGTTCAAGGAAAAGGCGGCCCAACAGCAGTTCGTCTCCGCCGGGCTGTTCTTCTATCCGGTTCTGATGGCGGCCGACATCCTGGCCTACCGGACGAACGAGGTGCCGGTGGGGGACGACCAGCGCCAGCACATCGAGCTGACCCGGGACATCGCCCGGCGGTTCAACTCGCGGTTCGGCGAGACGTTCATCGTCCCGGAGGGGCGGATCCCCGAGGTCGGTGCCAGGGTCATGGACCTCCAGAACCCGGACCGGAAGATGTCCAAGACCGGCGGAACGGATCCGGGAACGGTCTACGTTCTGGACCCCCCGGAGGCGGTGTCGAAGAAGCTTCGCTCCGCCGTCACCGACTCGGGGACGGACGTCGTTCGGGCCCCCGACAAGCCGGGTGTCACGAACCTCATCGAGATCCTGTCGGTCGCCCGCGGGACTTCGCCCGAGGCGATCGAGGCGGAGTTCGCCGGCCAGGGCTACGGGGCGTTCAAACAGGCCGTGGCGGACGCCGTCGTGGACTACCTCACGCCCGCTCGCACGCGGTACGAGGAGATCAGGAAGGACGAGGGGCGCCTGGAGGAGATCCTGGCGGAGGGCGCGTCGAAAGCCAGAGCCATCGCCTCGCCGACCGTGGCCCTCGCCCGCGACCGGATGGGCGTGGGGGTCCCTACTTCCGGTACGTGACCGTGAGGGTGTTCGGGAACAGCTCCACCCACGTATTGCCCGGCAGGAGCGACACCTCGTTGCCCTGGGCGTCGTAGTACTTGGTCAGTTCCTTCAACGAGGAGCGCTTCCACGTCCCGATGATCATCCGGCCACCTCGAAGGATGTACGCCTTCCCCTCGCCGGTGGCCACTACCTCGGGGGACGGCACGCCGGCCACGTCCGTGATGTTCGTGATGACGACCTTCGACACCTGGACCACCACGTTCACCGCGCCGACCTGGGTGCCGTCCGAGTACGTGTGGGGCACGGTCCCGTGGAATCGCAGATACGCCTGCTTGGCCGAGCTCCATCTCCAGAACACGTCGGATACCCC
>JBKPGU010000032.1:0-2993 GCA_046729535.1 Actinomycetota bacterium | reverse complement strand
GTCCTTGAGCCATCGATCCCTTTCCGCATCTCGGGGCGAGATGAACGCCAGGAGGTCTGTCCACATCAGAAGAGCGCGGGGCCAGGCACCGCGCTCGAGACAAGCGAAGCTATTGTAGCCGAGCATGAACGCCCTCAAACGCGCCCTCTACCTCGAGGCCGTGGTGTGGGCGGTGAGCGGCCTGGCCATCTCGATCGCGCCGAAGCTGGTGATCGAGACCCTTTTCGACCAACCTCGAACCGACCCGGCCTGGTTGCGCGTGGCCGGCATCGAGGCATTCGGCCTCGCCATGCTGATGGTGCTGGTCGCGCACCGGATCGAGGACCTGTGGTGGTGGTCGTGGGCCTTCGCCCTGGTGACCGTCGGGGTTGCCGCCGTGGCCGTCCTCAACGCGGCCTTCGGCCTGGCTCCGGGCCAGCCGGCGCTGTTCTGGTGGCTCTTCTCCGCCGTGGCCGTCTTCTCGTCGCTCGGCCTCCTCGCCGGGCTCTACGTCTCTTCCCAGGAGCAGCCGCTCCCGTAGCCGTCGCCGGCCCCCGGTTTTCATCGACCCGCCACGACGAGGAGCAAGCGAGAGGGCCGGGATCACCTCCCGGCCCTCTGCTCGTGGGTGTTCGAACCGCCTTAGTGCATGTGGCCGTGGCCGCCGGCTCCGGCCGGCTCCTCTTCCTCCTCGGGCTTCTCGACCACCGCGCTCTCGGTGGTGAGAACGAGCGCCGCGATGGAGGCGGCGTTCTGCAGCGCGGAGCGGGTCACCTTGGCGGGGTCGATCACGCCGAACTTCATCATGTCGCCCCACTCACCGGTGGCCGCGTTGAACCCGGTCCCGCCGATCTCGCTGCGGATCCGTTCCACGACCACGGCGCCTTCGAACCCGGCGTTGTCGGCGATCAGCTTGCTCGGCTCCTGAAGGGCCCGCTTGACGATGCCCGCGCCGGTGGCGGCATCCCCCTCCAAGCCCAGCTTGGTGGGGTCGACGGCGTCCTCGGCTCGGATCAGCGTGACGCCACCGCCGGCCACGATGCCTTCCTCGATGGCGGCCCGGGTCGCGGAGACCGCGTCCTCGATGCGGTGCTTCTTCTCCTTCAGCTCCACCTCGGTGGCGGCCCCGACCTTGATCAGCGCCACACCTCCGGCCAGCTTGGCCAGGCGCTCCTGGAGCTTCTCGCGGTCCCAGTCCGAGTCGGTCTTCTCGATCTCGGCCTTGAGCTGGTTGATCCGCCCCTTGATGTCCTCGGGGTCGCCCTGACCCTCGACGATGGTCGTGTCGTCCTTCGTCACGACCACCTTCCGGGCCCGGCCCAGCATCTCGAGGTTCACATTCTCCAGCTTGACGCCGATCTCCTCGGAGATGACCTGGCCCCCGGTGAGGATGGCCATGTCCTGGAGCATCGCCTTGCGGCGGTCGCCGAAGCCGGGGGCCTTCACGGCGACGGACTGGAATGTCCCCCGGATCTTGTTGACCACCAGGGTCGCCAGGGCCTCGCCTTCGACGTCCTCGGTGATGATCACCAGCGGCTTGCCCGCTTGGACCAGCTTCTCCAGCACCGGCAGGAGATCCTGCACGCTGGAGATCTTCTTTCCGACCAGCAGGATGTGCGCGTCCTCGAACACCGTCTCCATCCGGTCGGGGTCGGTGATGAAGTAGGGGGAGATGTAGCCCTTGTCGAACTGCATGCCCTCCACGAACTCCAGCTCGATCCCGAAGGTCTGGGACTCCTCGACGGTGATGACCCCGTCCTTGCCGACCTTCTCGAAGGCCTCGGCGATGGTGTCGCCGATGGCCCTGTCCGCGGCGGAGATGCTCGCCACATGGGCGATCTCGTCGCGACCCTCGACGTCGCGGGCCTGCTTCTGGATCGCGTCCACGGCAGCCGCCACGCCCTTCTCGATCCCCTTCTTGAGGGCCATGGGGTTCGCCCCGGCCGCCACGTTGCGCATCCCGTAGTGGACCATGGCCCGGGCAAGCACGGTCGCCGTCGTGGTGCCGTCGCCCGCCACGTCGTTGGTCTTCGTGGCAACTTCCTTGGCGAGCTGGGCCCCCATGTTCTCCCACGGGTCCTCCAGCTCGATCTCCTTGGCGATGGTCACGCCGTCGTTCGTGATGGTGGGGGCGCCCCACTTCTTGTCCAGGACGACGTTCCGCCCCTTCGGCCCGAGCGTGATCGAAACCGCGTCCGCGAGCTTGTCGACACCGGCCTCGAGGGCCCGCCGGGCCTCCTCGTCGTACTTCAATACTTTCGATGCCATCGTTCCTCCGGTCCTACTTCTCGATCACTGCGTAGACGTCACGGGCCTGCAGGATGACGTACTCCTCGCCCTGGTACTTGTACTCGTTGCCGCCGTACTTGCTGTAGATCACCCGGTCGCCGACCTTGACGCCCATGGGTACCAGGTTGCCCTCCTCGTAACGGCCGGGGCCGACGGCGACGACCTCGCCTTCGGTGGGCTTCTCTTTCGCGGTGTCCGGTATGACCAGGCCGCTGACCGTGGTCTCCTCCTCTTCGATCGGCTTGACCACGACGCGGTCCTCCAACGGCTTCAGGCCGAACTTCCCAGCCATGCTTCCCTCCTTGTCCTCAGCACGATGCTTAGCACTCGTCCTTCCCGAGTGCTAACAGTCTACCGATGCCCCCGCCAGGCAGTCAACGCGAGGTTCGGCCGGCCTCCTCGGCCGGTGGGAAGCCCTGGTCGACGGTCAGCCGGCGACGACCAGCGTGCCCGTCATCACCGTGGGGTGGATGTCGCACCGATAGAAGTAGCTGCCCGGCTGGAGAGCCTTGAGCTGGTACGTCTTCTCGTCGGGACCGGTGATGGTTTCCGAGGGGCCGGCCACCCCGCCGAGGCGCTGGGCGGCGCTGGAATCGGTGAACAGGGCCCACGTGTGCTGGATGCCCGTGTCCTCGTTCTTGAAGGTCACCGAGAAGTCCTGGCCTGCCTGGACCGCCAGGCAGGTCTCGGCGAACCCGTTCACGCTGCTGTTCACCGGCGCGGTC
>JBKPGU010000031.1:0-7949 GCA_046729535.1 Actinomycetota bacterium | reverse complement strand
GGTTGGTTGAGGACCTCTCGGCCGTCCAGATACCGGATGGGGTCACGCCTGCGCTGATCCCGCAGAAGTTCGATGGGAAGTCGTACTTCCTGCCGTTCCGGCCGAACGTGCGGGTGACCTACGTGAACAAGGACCGGTTCTCGGCGGCAGGGGTTACCCCACCCACGACGACCGACGAGTACAAGACGGTGGCCGAGAAGCTGAAGGCGTCCGCCAACGGGGAGGGCAAGGTCACGCTGTCGCTGGCCGATCAGCCCGACACGGGTCCAATCGGCGTCACCATCTCCGAATGGGTCGTTTCCTTCGGCGGGGACCCGCTGATGCTGAACGACCAGGGCTCGATTGATGCCTTCACCTTCCTCCAGTCGCTCTGGAAGGAAGGCGTGTTCGCGAAGGAGAGCAAGCTCGCCAAGTACGACACTGAGGTCGACAACCTGAAGGGTGAGACGGCCTGGTTCGCGACCAACTGGCCGTTCACCACCGGCGAGCTGGCCAAGACCGGCATCCTGTCCAAGTTCGACGTGTACGAGGGATGGGCTGGTCCGGCGCGGGCTGCGCACGTCATCGGCGGTGACGTCCTGGGGATCCCGAAGGGCGTCACAGGCAAGCAGAAGGAAGCAGCCATCGCCCTCGCTCAGTTCCTGGTGTCGAAGGACGCCCAGACGACCCTGGTGGCCAAGAACTCGTGGCCGTCGGTGCGCCAGGATGCGCTGGCCGAGGTCCCGGCAGAGCAGAAGCAGACGTTCGAAGCCGTCGCGGCCGCCCTGGCGAACGGCTGGTATCGGCCGAACGTCGTCTACTGGTCCGACGTCGAGGCGGCGATTGACGACGCGGTCACCCGGATCCTCTACAACGGTGAGGACCCGACCACCGTGCTGAACTCGGAGCACGACAAGATCGCGTCGGCTGCTCAGACGAAGGGAGCTGAGTACCCGCCCAGCACCTGAGTTCGAACGAGGTCCAGGCGAAGGGGCCGTCCCGGAACGGGGCGGCCCCTTCGTTGCTGGTCGCCGCTCCGTTCGGCCCGGGCTACCCGACCCCAGCGTGTCCCGCGTGGTCCTGGCCGTCTTCTTGAACACGACCACCGGGTTCCCCCTTGCCGTTGAAGATCAGCGTGTAAGGGCGTCGATCTGCGCGTCCTCCGAGGCCAGGAGGCGCAAGGCGAAGGCTGGCGAACGGCGCCCGGCCGCTGCCGAACTTCTCGAGCATCACGGGACTCGAAGGCGGCGGAGATGCGTCCTGCGGTCGCGTCACGCCGAGGGCGTCGCCGCGCCGGCCCGCCCTTCGGCCTCCTCCATCCTGGTGGGCGTGAGAGCGTTGCGGACGAAGGTCAGCACCTCCTGCTCGCGGGCATGGAGGGCGGTTCGGCTTCGGTCCTCGCCGACCACGGCCCGGAGCACGCCGGCCTCCGTGATGGACCCGATCACGGCGGTGTAGAGCGTGAACAGCAGGAGGGCGGGGTCCTGACGGCGGATCTGCCCCTCGAGCATCCCGTTGGCCAGGAAGGCCAGCGCGCGGAGGCGGAGGGGTTCCAGGACCGAGGCGAAGCGCTCGACGACGTCGGGGCCCAGCCGGCTGGCCTCGCGGACGAATTGGCCGAACTCCGGCCACTCGCCGGCGAGCGTGAAGAGCGTGTGGATCACGGTCTCGGCCTTCTTCGAGGTCGACGTCTCGGCATCCAGGGCCTCGGCCAGAGCGAGCGCCACCCGATGGCTGGTCTCCATCACGCACGCCTCGAGCAGTGCGTCCTTCGTGGGGAAGTAGTACAGGAGGGTCTGCTTGCGCACACCGGCCGCCGACGCCACCGCCTCGAGGCTGGTCCCCTCGTAGCCCTTGCGGCCGAACAGCCGGATGGCTTCCTCCAGCAGCTTCCGCCGGCGGGCCTCGCCTCCCGTGCGACTCACGGGGTCGATCGCCTTCCGGCGTTCCTCATCACGATCGACCACCCCTCGGCCACACGGGGCCGGGATGCCCTCGGGTCCCGGCCGACCGGCCGGCGCGCCGGGGTAGAGGACGGCTGGCTTCCCATACCCGGCGCCACCGTGGCGCATCCGGTCCGGCCAGGGCAGGGGTTCGATCATCCGCCTCGCGGCGCAGCGATTCCCACCAGGTCGAAGCGTCCTCGTCGTGCAGCCGCGCCAGTTCCTGCTGCATCCGCCGGGAAAGCGTGGGGAACTCCTCGCCGGGTACGCGACGGATCGGGGTACCGAACCGGACCGACACGGGGAGCCGCCCCTTGACCGGCCAGGACCGTCCCCGGGGCATCGCGGCGAACGTGCCTCGAAGGGCCACGGGAACCACCGGGAGTTCGTATTCGATGGCCAGGCGGGCCGCGCCGTGGCGCCACCGGCCCAGCCAGCCGTCGCGGGAACGGGTCCCCTCCGGGTACACGATCAGGTTCCAGCCTTCGCCGATCAGCTTGCGGGCGGTCGTGGTGGCCCGCTTGCCGCCGGTTCGCTCGATGGGGAAGGTGTTGAACACCAGCGCGGTGGTGGCCGCCCGCCACCACACGTCGAAGAAGTAGTCGGCCGCGGCGGCGACGGCGGTCTTCTCCCGCCAGGACTTGGGCAGCGAGCAGAGCAACAGGGGAGTGTCCATGTGGCTGGCGTGGTTCGCCACGAACAGCACGGGCGACGCCAGGTGCTCGAGGTTATCGAGGCCCTCGACCGTCGGCTGGGTCTCGCTCCAGACGATCGGCCGGAAGCCGTACCTGAGGATGGCTTCGCGCGTGGCGCTGGCCGCGGGGGTCCTCGCCCATCCCGTGGGGAACTCGCGCGGCTCCGGGTCCCCCACCCACGGCTCGGCCGACCGCGGGGTCAGGGGACGGCGGGTCCACCGCCATCCGTTCGCCAACTGCCGAACGTCGTCGATGATCGAAGCCATCAACGGACCTCGGCCAGGGTGAGCGGCGGGCAGTGGAGGTAGGAGATCCGCGGGCTCGACCCCACGGTCTCGCCGGCCATCTCGAGCGCGTCGGCGAACGACGAGGCCGTCCGGAACCCCATCCGCCGCACAGTCTTCCGGTCCGCGCCGACGAAGATCACGTCCCCCAGGTAGTCCATGGCGTGCGCGCCCCAGTACCACATATAGAAGGGATGGACGCCGTGATACGCGTAGCTGTTCCGGTACAGATGGATGTACCAGGGGTCGGTGGCGTACTGCTGCTCGAACTTCGCCTCGATCTGCCCGGGGTCGGTGGTCTCGGAGAGCACCTCCTCGAAGAAGTCCACGTATGACGGGTGGTGGACCTGATGGAACTCCCACGGCGTTGGGTGGTGCAGGATCATCACCCCACCCGGCCGAACGACGGGCTTGTTCCGGTAGAGGTTGAAGAAGTATCCGAGCCCCAGGCACTGAACCAGGATGGGGTTCATGATCGAATTCACGTTGTACGGACCCACGAAGGGCACCCCCACCACCATGACGTCGGACTGCCCGTTCACCTCCACCAGCTGCTGGCGGTGGAGGTTGGCCAGGGTCAGCTCGTGCACCGCCTCGGTCTCACCGGCGTTCACCCCGGTCACCCCGTACGGCGCCGCGATCCGCTGCCACACCTCGTGACGGGCCCTGGCCGGGGTCCGTTCGTTCGCCCGCTTCGCTGCCAGGAACGCGGCCTGGTCGGCCAGCGACCACTCCCACTCGCGCTTGTTCAGGAAGCCGAACGCCTTGGGGAACGTCTCGTTGTTCAGCGTGGTCTCGATGGTGAAGATCTTGAGGTGGTCGGCCAGGAGGCGCCCCATCCGGGCGGCCGACCCGTGCAGCGCGGAATTCGGCGGGTCCATGTAGGAACGCGAGTTCAACATGGTGTGCACGTTGTGGTGGTGCTTGAGGCTGCGGTAAGTCCCAAGGCCGACAGGCACCGACTTGTGGCCTCCGTCCATGGCCACCAGGTTGATGTTCACGTAGACCAGCAGGTCGGAATCGGCGGCTCGCTTGCTGATCTCCACGTCCTCGCCGCGGTCGGTCTGGCCGATGTACGCCTTGTCGGCCGGGTCCTCCGCGTCGTAGTTGCGAAGGGCGTCCGGCCAGAAGGAGCGAAACACGCGCTCGCCAACCGCCCGCTTGATCTCCGGAGCAGTCATCCGCCGGTGGAGGGAGTTGGCCACCATGATCTGAACGTCGTCGACGCCTTTCCGCGCGGCCAGCTCCAGGACCTGTTCGATGACCCGCCCCCGGATATCCGGCGTCTGCATCTGGGGTAATGGGAGCGAGATGTCGTCGAACGCGATCGTCAGGCGCATCCCGGGCCGGAGCAGCCCGGGAAGTGGCTCCGAACCGAGCGGGTGCAACAGCGCGCGTTGGATGGCGCCCCGCACGTCCCGGATCGACGGAAGGGAATCGGGCGGATAGATCACCTGCGTCCCCAGGGGGAACGTCTGGAGCCTGAAGCTCTCCCCCTGGTGCAGCAGGAGCGGAGGCGTCCGCTCGTCCACCTCGAGAACGAACCCGGGTCTGCTCATGTGGCGATCCCTCTCATCCTTGTCTCGGGTCGAAGGCGACCTTCACCGTTCCCAGGCGGCCAGAGCCGAACGCGTGGTCGAGGGCTTCGCGCCACCGGGCCAGCGAGTAGACCGCCCCGACCATCCCTTCGAGCGGAGCGTCGGCGGCCAGCTCCATGGCCATGTCGAAGGTGGAGCGCGGGCCGTCCTCCGCGAGCTCGGTCCCCGTGGCATACGCGCCGGTGACCTCCAGCTCACGGAACCAGACCGGCGCGAGGTCGGCCCCCGCGGCTGGCATGCCGGCCAGGACCACCCGTCCGCCTGCCCTGGTCGTCCGAAGGGCCATGTCAAGCGAGGACTTCGATCCGACGCAGTCGAACGCGACGTCGACCCCCCCCAGCAGGTAGGGGCTGCCCCGCTCGGGGGTCAAGCGGTAGGCCCGGGTCGACCGACGGAGGGCCGGGACCGCCCCGTCCGCGGCGATCACTTCCGTCGCGCCGAGCTCCAACGACAGGTCCCGTTGCCTGCGGTGCTTCGCCACGACCAGGATCGGCCCCGCCCCGGTGAATGCCCGCAGAGCCAGCAGGGCAAGGATCCCTACGGTCCCGGCTCCGACCACCAGGACCGAAGCGCCCGGTTCCGGCCGGCCCCGGAGGACGGCGTGGATGGCGCAGGCCAGGGGTTCGATCAGCACGGCCTTGGTGTCGGAGAGGTGTTCGGGGACGGGATGAAGCTGCGAACGGTGCGCCACCAGCATCCCGCCCCACCCACCGCCGGTGTCCGAGCAGTACCCCGTCTGCAGTCCGGGGGCCACGTGCCCCACCGTGATCCGGTCGCACCGGCTGGTGGACCCTGCCGCGCACGAGGTGCACAGCTCGAGGCCCCGGGCGGCGCAGGCGAGCACCGGCTCCAGCACCACGCGGGTACCCGGCGGCATGCCGTCGAGCTCGTCGAACAGCTCACCGACCACCTCGTGGCCGGGGACGAACGGCATCGAGATAAGCGGGGAGAAGTAGAACGAGGCCTGACCGGAGATCGTTGCAAGGTCCGAGCCGCAGATCCCGGCCAGCCGAGGCTTCACCCGAGCCCAGCCCTCGCCGGGCGTCACCGGCTCGCTCCGGTTCACCAGCCGGAGCGGCGCCACCGGACCGGCCAGCAACCCGGGCATCCTTTTCCCCACCGCCTTCGCCGCTACGTACCTCGGGACCGACCGGAAGAGTTCTAGCGCTAACAAAGGGCGACCTCCCTGCGTGCCGCGGTCATCAGGCGACCACCGTTGAGCGGCCGGCGAGCCTCCATATGAACGGTCGCGCCATCTGCGCTCCCCGTCGGGTCACCCGTCCGAGCGAGGACATGTGCGAGCCTCATTGCCGCGCCAAGGGAGGCCACTACCCGTGAGGCGATCAACCCATCGCTCCTTCCGGGATGAGGACGCGGGGGGTGCCGCCGATGCGGCGCCAGTTCTCGACCGGCCACCGGCGCGAGCGGGCCGCGCGGAACAGGGCCACGTCAGGATTGACGGCAACGGGGTTGCCGACCGCACGGAGGAGGGGCAGGTCGGAGTGGCTGTCGGCGTAGGCGTAGGACCGGCCGAGATCGGCGTTCGTTCTCTCGGCGTAGGATCGGAGCCACGCCGCGCGGGCTTCGCCGACCAGCGGAGGCTTCTCGAGGTACCCGGTGTAGCGGCCGTCCTCGACGGCCACTTTCGTCGACACGATCTCGTCGAACAGGGGCTCCAGCGGCCGGACGAACACGTCGAGCGCGCCGGTGATGAGAACGGTGCGGTGCCCGGCTGCCTTGTGCTCGCGGATCCGGCGAATGGCCGCGGGTGAGGTTCGGCGCAGGAAGAGCTCGGACACGTCGTCGTCCACCAGCCGCCGCATGCCATCGACAGAGGCCCCCTCGTACCTCCGGTAGAACCGCCGAAGGAATTCGCCCCGGTCCCGCCGTTCGGCCGAGAGGTACTTCGGGAGCCGGCGGGCCACGGAGGCGATCTCGGCCATCCAGTCCTCCCTGGGGAGCTCCGACAACCGGAGCCACAGGTACGACTCGATGACGTTCGAATCGATCAGCGTCCCCTCCATGTCGAACACGGCCAGCACGCCGTCCTGCCTCGGGACGACTCGTACCTCTGGCTCGGGCCGGGCGGGCGTCACGACCCGAATGACCATCGTGACCGAGGGACAGTGGATGTCCTGGAGGTACTTGCGCCAGTCCACGACCCTCGCGTCGAAGTGGAAGTCGTTGCGGTCTTGCTCGGGAAGTGAGCGATAGAGCTCCAGGAGCTTGTCGTCGGTGTAGATGACCTCGGCCTCGACGTAGGCTCCGTACAGGTCGGCGTACCGCCGCACGAACTCCAGGCGGCCACGCTCGCGGTCCACGCGCCGGACCATCCTCCGGACCCGATCCGAGCGGGGGAGCCTGCTGATGACCTTGTCGGCCGCGTCCAGCAGCTTCTCGCCGGCCAAGAGTTTCTTCTCCACCAGGCGCTGCCCAGGGAACCTCCATACCGGAACCCGCACCGAGCCACGCCCTCGCTCCGGGAGGGGGTTGGCCAGGTAGTACTGCCGGACCAGCTGGTACAGACGCCGGTAGGAGAGCGGATTTCGCGAGCCCGAACAGACGTGGTAGTAGTGAGGGGCACCCTCGGGCCGCTGGACGGCCACCGCGAGCATCGCGTTCACCACCAGGTCGACGGGGATGATGTCGGCCACGCTCTCCGGGATGCCCGGGAACTCGGGGATGGCGCCCCGCCCGAAAGCCAGGATGATCGGCTCGGCCATCTTGAACCCGTCGATCCACCCCGGGTAGGGCCGTTCCAGGGCGCTCTCCACGATCGAGGGCCGAACGATGGACAGGGGGAGCTCCGCTTCGGCCGCCAGCTCCTCGGTGGCTCGCTCGCCCAGCGCTTTGGTGAACGTGTAGACGTCCGGCCATCCGAGCGACTGAGCCCGGGCCCTGCCGTACTGGACCAGACGCTTGTCCACCCACGCCTGGCGGCGCTCCTCGGCCGCGGCGGAGACGGTGAGCGGACCGGCTCGTTCGTGTTCTGCGCGGGCCTTGGCCATGAAGCCGTCGAGCATCTCGGGCTTGCGGGAGGCCTCCTCGACCGTTCGGCGAGCGGCGAGGGCGGCGTCGGCTTCGGCCCGCCAATCGATCCGGTGGGAGAGGGTGGCCTCGGGGATGATCCCCTTCTTCGACCCGGCCACGTACGCGGTGGAGACGTGCACCACGTGTGGTTTGCCGCCGCTTCGGCCCACCGCCTCGTAGAAGCGTGTCGCTCCGAGCAGGTTCGTCTGGAAGGCCTGGTCGATGGGGGGGTCGAAGGAGACCGAGGCCGCGCAATGGAACACCACGTCCAGGTCCGAAGGAAGGTCGGACACCTCGGTCGTGACGTCGCCCTCGATGACGGTCACGCGTTCGGCCACCGCTTGCTTCACCGCGTCGATGCCGTCCCGCTCCCGCAGCGTGCGGAAGGCGGCGCCTCCGAGCAGCTCCTCGACCCTGGCC
>JBKPGU010000030.1:0-9087 GCA_046729535.1 Actinomycetota bacterium | reverse complement strand
CCAGACCCAGCTCTCCGCGATCCTCGCAGATGGCTCGAGCCCGACGAACCCCACGAAGATGGCCGAAGACGCGGCCCAGCGGCTTGCCGGGCGCCTGGCGGCGGGTGCTCCGTTGGCGACCTCACCCCCGGATACCTCCGGTCCGCAGGACCTGCTGGGACAACTGGTCGACGCCGGCTTCTTGGCCGTTCGCGGGGGAAGCGGATCGTTGACGGACATCGGAGGCCCGAACACCGCCGTGGTCATCCTGTCCGGTGGAACCCAAGACCCGCTCGTCCCTCCGGACGCGTTCCTGGAGCCGCTGGCCGCGTCCCTGGCATTCGCCGGCCGCCCCGTGGTCGCGACAGAGACAGCGGACAGCACGTATCCGTTCGTCCCGCTGGTCCGCGCGGACGGGGCGGTGAACGGCACGCTGGTCACGGTGGACAACGCCGACACCATGGTGGGCCGGGTCGCCGTGGTCCTCGGTCTCCGGGACCTGCTGGAGACGCCGGGCCAAGGCGGGCACTACGGCGTGAAGCCCGGGGCGACCAGCCTGATCCCGAAGCCGTGACCCCCCGGAAACGCAAGACCTCGATGGTTGCGGTCGTCCCCGCCTTCAACGAAGAAGCCACCGTCGCCCGAACCGTCAAGACGCTTCTTTCGGTCGAGAGCGTGGGACGCGTTGTGGTCGTCGCCGACGGCTGTTCGGACGCCACGGTTCAGGAAGCTACGGGCGCCGGGGCGACGGTCCTGGCTACGGCCAGGCGGCGGGGGAAGGGCCGGGCATTGGAGGAGGCGCTGGATCGGATCGGGCCGACGGCCGACGTGTACCTGCTCGTGGACGGCGACGTGGGCGATACCGCCATGGAGGCTGGGAAGCTCGTCGACGAAGTCGCCGGGGGTCGGCTGGATGTTGCGATCGGACGGCCCCCCGCCCTCGAGGGCGGAGGGTTCGGCTTGGTCAAGCGGATGGCTGCCGGGATGATCCGACGGGTCGGGGCGTTCGACGCCCAGGCGCCACTGTCCGGCCAGCGAGCGCTGACCCGGGATGCACTGGAGGCGTGCCGGCCGTTCGCGGCCGGGTTCGGCCTCGAGACCGCCATGACCATGGACCTGGTCAGGCTGGGGTTCCGCGTAGGCGAGGTCCTCGTGGACATGGCCCACCGCCCCACCGGCCGGGGCGTCGACGGCTTCATCCATCGCGGGCGTCAGGGGCTGCAGATCCTGGCGGCGGCTGTGCCGCGCTTGGCCGGCATTCGATGACCGAGCTCTACCAGTTCGGCGTCGGCTTCGGCTTGGCGTGGGCCGCAACCCAGTTCATGCCGAAGCGCCTGTGGAGACGGCTCGCGGCGAGGAACTATCGAGGGTTGACGCTCACCACCGGTCTCGGCGTCCCGCTGGCGATCGCCTCGCTCTTACCCGGTCTCATCGCGCTCATATCCGCGGCGATCCGAGGCGAATCCGTATTCACGCTCGAGCTGGCACTTCTCGTCGGCTGCCTCCTCGTGTTCCTCGCCGGCCTGATCGACGACCTGGTCGGTCACGGACCCCGAGGCATCAGGGCGCACATCGGGGCAGCGCTGCGGGGACGATTCACCACGGGGACCCTGAAGATCGTCGTCATCCTGGGCGCCGCGGCACTCGTGGCGGCCTCCGGCGGCGTCGATCGCGAGCCGATTCGGATCCTGGCGGGGATCGTGCTGATGGCGGCGTTCGCCAATCTTTGGAACGGGCTGGACGTTGCGCCGGGAAGGGCCGCGAAGTTCTTCGTTCTGGGGGCATGGATCACCACAACGTTCGCGCTCTTCGTGGACTCCCTCCTGCTCCGTATGCTGGGGGCGACGGTGTTCCTCGGATGGCTCGACCTGAGGGAGCGAGGGATGCTCGGGGACAGCGGGTCGAACCTCCTCGGATTCGGCCTCGCCGCCTCGCTCTACGGCATCGCTTCGACCCCGGTGCTGGTGGGACTGGCAGCCTTGGGCGTGGGTTTGAACGTCCTGGCGGAGACGGTCACGCTGTCCACCATCATCAGGTCCGTGCGGCCTTTGCGATGGTTCGACTCCCTCGGCCGGCTGCACCTGGACGAGCCGGGGGACCAGGTCCGTGAAGATTCATCGTTGGAATAGAAGCGAAATCCTCGCCCCGTCGGGTCGCTCTGATACCATGAAATCCCGTAGTGACTGAGCGAACGAAGTTCGTATTCGTCACCGGGGGAGTCGCCTCCGGCCTCGGCAAGGGAATCACTTCAGCCTCTCTGGCCCGGCTCCTCAAGTCCCGGGGCCTGCGCATCACCCTCCAGAAGCTTGACCCGTACATCAACGTCGACCCCGGCACCATGAACCCGTTCGAGCACGGCGAGGTGTTCGTGCTGGACGACGGGGCCGAAACGGACCTCGACCTCGGGCACTACGAGCGGTTCACCGACGAGTCGCTTCGCCGCGAGTCGAACGTGACCACCGGCGCGGTGTACCAGACCGTGATCCAGAAGGAGCGCCGGGGCGAGTTCCTGGGGAAGACGGTTCAGGTCATCCCCCACATCACGAACGAGATCAAGGGCCGCATCCGCCGGCTGGCCGCGGCCACCGAGGCCGACGTCTGCGTGATCGAGGTTGGAGGGACGGTCGGCGACATCGAGTCGCTCCCGTTCCTCGAGGCCATCCGCCAGCTCCGGAACGAGGTGGGGAGGGACAACGTCGCGTTCGTCCACGTGTCGCTGATGCCGTTCATCGGACCGACCGGCGAGCTGAAGACGAAGCCCACCCAGCACTCGGTGAAGGAGCTGCGGTCGATCGGTATCCAACCCGACGTGATCGTGTGTCGTTCAGACCGGCCGATCACCACTCATCTCAAGGAGAAGATCTCGCTGCTGTGCGACGTGGAGACCCGCGGAGTCATCTCCGCCGTCGACGCGGATTCCATCTACGAGGTCCCGATCATCCTTCGCCGAGAGGGCCTTGACGACTACCTGGCCCGGCTCCTTCAGCTGCCGGAAGTCGAGCCGGACCTCGGGGAATGGCGGGCTCTGGTGGACCGGGTCCACGCCGCCACGGCGCCGGTCAACATCTCGATCGTCGGGAAGTACGTGAACCTGCGCGACGCCTACCTATCGGTGATCGAGGCGCTCAAGCACGGCGGCTTCTATCACGGGGCGAAGGTGAACCTGACGTGGCTCGCCTCCGACGAGCTGGTCGGGGTCGACGTCGAGGAGCTGTTGGGCGGAACCGACGGGATCCTGGTACCCGGCGGGTTCGGCATCCGGGGGGTCGAAGGGAAGGTCGAGGCCATCCGCATCGCCCGCGAGAAGAAGATCCCCTATCTCGGGCTGTGCCTGGGGCTGCAGTGCGCGGTCGTCGAGTTCGCCCGCAACGTGAGCGGCCTGGCCGACGCGAACTCCTCGGAGTGGAACGCGGCCACGCCCTACCCGGTGATCGACCTGCTGCCCGAACAGGAAGGCGTAGTGGACCTGGGCGGGACCATGCGCCTGGGGGCCTATCCCGCAGACGTCCTCGCCGGGAGCCTGGCCGAGCGCATGTACGAGGCCTCGGCCGTCTCCGAACGGCACCGGCACCGGTACGAGGTGAACCCCGCATACCACCAGGCCCTCCAGGAGAATGGGATGGTCTTCTCCGGGATGTCGCCGGACCGGCGCCTGGTCGAGATCATCGAGCTGCCGGACCACCCCTACTTCATCGCGGGCCAGTTCCATCCGGAGCTGAAGTCCCGTCCCACCCGGCCGCATCCCCTGTTCCGGGGATTCGTTGGGGCTGCGTTGGCCAAGCGACAGGGCCGGCTCGAAGAGCCCCTGGCCATCAGGGGCTAGCCGGTTCCTCCCGGCCCGGCGTTCGGACCGGACTCCGTTCGAAATGTCTTCGCGGGTCATCTCATCTCGGTCGAGGTCCAGAGCTGGCCCGCCGGCGAACGCGAGGTCGTCCGTCATCCCGGCGCGTGTGCCGTGGTTGCGTTGACCAGCGCGGGCGAGGTCCTGCTGGTCCGGCAGATGCGGGAGGCGGTGAGCGAAGCCTTGCTGGAGATCCCGGCCGGGATCCTCGACAGGGAAGGCGAAGACGCGGCCGACTGCGCCGCGCGGGAGTTGCTGGAAGAAACGGGCCATCGGGCATTGACGATCGAGCCGCTGATCACGATCTACACGTCGCCGGGGTTCGCCGACGAACGGATCCATCTCTTCGTGGCGCACATCGAGAACGGCGACCCCGAAGGCCAGGGTGAAGACGGCGTCGAGGTGGTTCGGATGTCGTTGGACGTTGCCATCGAGCAGATAGAACGTGGCGTCATCAAGGATGCCAAGAGTGTGGCTGCCATCTTCATGGCCTTACGGCGGATACAACACCCATCGGCAGGTAAGCATCCTTTCGGGTAACGAAGAAGAGCCGGAGGATTCTGCTCCCTCCGGCTCTTCGGGTCCGATCCTGACCGGCTCAGCAAGGGCCGCCTCTCCCCGTGTTCAAGCAGTTCGGGGGCGGACTCCCGGGTGTGCTCGATGACGTATCCGCGCTATCGGTCGTCCCCTGGTTCGCCTGGCCGGACGTTGGCTGGGTGATGGTGCCATTGACCCCGCCGACGTTGTGGTACTCGGCGATCAACGGGCCGGCGGCGGGCGCGCCCGGCTGGAGGTTCACCACCGGGACCAACGTCGCCGGCTTCACGGTCTGGACGATGTTCGGCGGCGACGCGCTTCCGCTCTGCAAGGCCATGTAGGTCCCGATCGCGCCCGCCAAGAGCGCTGCAGCCGCGAGGGTGATGACCCATCCCTTCCACGACACCTTATGCCGCCTGGGAAGCGTTTCGATTGCTGTGCTCATCTCGTTGCCTCCTCTCGCTTGATTGGATCGTATGAGTGAAGGGTGCCGAGTTCAGTGGCTGCGGTCACCGTTCGGACGTGCGGATGAACACACGGAGAAGCGCAGCAAAACTCGCTTCTCGGGCATCGTCCCGGCGAACGCCCGCCCGGCCTCGGCCGATCCCTCGCGTCGTCGAAAGCCCAAATCGGGCCGGGCGGGGCCGGTATGCTGGTTCGGCCTGACAAGTACCTGTGCGGCCCGTTCGAGAGGAGCACCACGGTGATCGTCGGCGTCCCCAAGGAAGTGAAGGACAACGAATACCGGGTGGCGCTGACACCCGAGGGCGCCAGGGAGCTGACCCACGCCGGCCATCGCGTCCTGGTCCAGGACGGTGCCGGCGACGGATCGTCGCTCCCGCAACAGCGCTACGAGCGGGCCGGCGCGGAGATCGTTCCAACTGCCAAGGACGTCTGGACCTCCGCGGACATGATCCTCAAGGTCAAGGAGCCCGTTCCCGACGAATACGACCTCATGCAGGAAGGCCAGGTCCTGTTCACCTACCTCCACCTGGCAGCCGGGAACGAGCTGACCGACGCGCTCCTGGGACGGAAGGTCGCCGGGGTGGCCTACGAGACCGTGCAGCTCCCCGACGGCCGTCTCCCGTTGCTGGCTCCCATGAGCGAGGTCGCTGGGCGCATGGCCCCGCACGTCGGCGCCCGCCTTCAGGAGAAGGAGTACGGAGGCCGGGGCATTCTGATGGGCGGTGTGTCGGGTGTGCGGCCGGCGAAGGTGCTGGTGCTCGGCGCGGGGATGGCCGGAACGAACGCCGCGTGGATCGCGGCGGGGATGGAGGCCGAGGTCACCGTCGTCGACAAGAACCTCGACAAGCTCCGGTTCATCGATCAGGTCATGCGGGGTCGGATCGTGACGCTCGCGTCCGACCGGCTGACGCTTGAACAGCGTGTCCGCGAGTCAGACATCGTCATCGGGACGGTGCTGGTGCCGGGAGCGAGGGCCCCGAAGCTGGTGACGACTGAGATGGTCGAGACCATGCGGCCGGGGTCGGTGATCATCGACATCTCGATCGACCAGGGCGGCTCGGTCGAGACGTCCCATATGACCACACATTCGAACCCGACGTACGTCGTCTCGGGAGTGGTCCACTACGCGGTCGGAAACATGCCGGGCGCCGTGCCGAACACCTCGACGTACGCCCTCACCAACGTGACGCTGCCCTACGCCCTGGCCATGGCCGACGGGATGGAGGAGGCCATGCGGTCGGACTCCGCGCTGGCCCGTGGACTCAACACCTACAGGGGCGCGCTGACCAATCGGGCGGTGGCCGAAGCCCACGGTCTGGATCGGACGCCCGTCTCGTCGGTGATTCCTGGCGCGGCGGACTAGAGGTACCGGAGCGTGGAGGACGCCCTGGCCGGCCAGATCTCGCGGCTCCTCGACTTCCTGACGGTGGAGCGAGGGGTGTCCAAGAACACGCTCGAGGCCTACCGTCGCGACCTGCTTCGATATGCCTCGTACCTCAGGACGCGAGGGGTGTCGGACGCCATCCTGGCGGACGAGAGCGTGATCGCCGGCTTCATCGGCCACCTCTCGGCCACTGAGTTCGCCGAAGGCCGGCGGTACCGACCCTCGTCCGTGGCCCGGGCCCTGGCAGCGGTGCGAACCTTCCACGGATTCCTGCTGCGAGAGGGGGACACCGACGTCAACCCGGCCCAGGGCGTGACCAGGCCGAAGGTGCCTCGCAACCTGCCACGGCCACTGGCCGTGGCAGACGTCGAAGCGATGCTTGCCGCGCCGGGGGAAGGCGATGTGGTCGGGCTGCGCGACCGGGCCATCCTCGAGACGCTCTACGGCGCGGGCCTACGGATCTCGGAGCTGGTGGGACTGGACGTCGACGACGTGGACCTGGAGGAGGGAAGCGTCCGCGTCTTCGGCAAGGGCAGCAAGGAGCGCCTGGTTCCCCTTGGGGGGTTCGCCACTCGGGCCATCGAGGCATACCTCACGAGGGCCAGGCCGGCCCTGGCCCGAGCGGGGTCCGGTGCGCCCATGTTCCTGAACCGGCGCGGTGGGCGTCTCACCCGTCAGGGAGCGGCGAAGATCCTCGGGACCGCAGTCCGCAGGGCCGGGGTCACGAAGCGGGTCACCCCACACACCCTCCGCCATTCGTTCGCCACGCACCTGCTGGAGGGAGGCGCGGACGTGCGGGTCGTCCAAGAGCTGCTGGGACATGCAACGCTCACCACCACCCAGATCTACACGCTGGTCACCGGCGATCGCCTCCGCGAGGAGTACTTTTCCGCACATCCGCGGGCCCGTCTGCAGGGCGCCGCCCCGAAGGCCAGAGGGGCGTGACCGTGGCTTCGGGAGCATGGACCGACCTGGATCGCGTGGCGCTGGTGGTGTGCGACTCATTCGGGGTGGGCGAGGCGCCCGACGCCGCCGACTACAGCGACGCCGGTTCGAACACCCTGGGTCACGTGGCCGAGGCCGTGGGTGGTGTGGACGCTCCGAACCTGGCCCGGCTCGGTCTCGGGCTGGTCACCGACATGAAAGGGCTACCGGCGACGGCGGCCGCTGGGACAGCTCACGGGCGGCAGCGGGAGCTGTCGGCCGGCAAGGACACCACCACGGGGCATTGGGAGTTGGCGGGGATCGTCCTTGATCGTCCGTTCCCGACCTACCCGAACGGCTTCCCTCCCGAGGTGATCGACCCGTTCGAGCAAGCCATCGGTCGGAAGGCCCTGGGCAATGAGGCCGCGTCCGGAACCGAGATTATCGAGCGGCTCGGGGAGGAGCAGTTCCGGACCCGGCGCCCGATCGTGTACACCAGCGCCGACTCCGTGTTCCAGGTGGCCTGCCATGTGGAGGTTGTCCCCCTGGAGCAGCTCTACGAGTGGTGCCGCATCGCACGGGGGATCCTCGACGGCGACCACCGGGTTGGGCGGGTGATCGCCCGTCCCTTCGACGGGCCGCCCGGGGGGTTCTTCCGGCGTCCCGAACGCCGGGACTTCTCCCTCCCGCCGCCGGGACGGACGGTCCTGGACTTCATGGCGAACGCCGGCATCGCCGTGTTCGGCGTCGGCAAGATCGGCGACATCTTTGGGGGGCAAGGGCTGACCGAGTTCCGGTACTCGCAGTCGAACGACGACGGGGTCGACATCACCGTCGACTACCTGGGGCGGCCGGGCCGAACGCTGGTCGTGACGAACCTGGTCGACTTCGACTCCAAGTACGGGCACCGCAACGACCCCGAGGGGTACGCGAGGTGCGTCGAGGCCTTCGACCGGCGTCTTCCGGAGATCGAGGGAGCCCTGGCGGACGGCGTCATGTTCCTCACCGGGGACCATGGGTGCGATCCCACCGACACCGCGTCGACGGACCACACCCGGGAGTACACGCCGGTCCTCGTCTCGGGGGCCAGGGCGGGCGAGGCCGTCGACCTCGGGACCCGCTCCACGTTCGGCGATCTGGGGGCGACGGTCGCGGACCTGTTCGGCGTGCGGACGGAAGGCCTGGCGGGCGAGAGTTTCGCCAGCCTCCTGGGCGGATGAGCGCCATGGGTGTCGAAGATCTCAAGGACGTGGTCGCGGCCAAGTGGGACGGGCGCGAGCTGACCACGGAGCAGTTGCTGGCATTCGTCCTGGGATACGCGCAGGGGGACGTGTCCGACAACCTGGCCGCGGCATTCCTGATGGCCGCGTACCTGCGGGGGCTCTCCGACGCGGAGACCGAGGAGACGACGAAGGCGATGGTGGACTCGGGCTCGACGCCTCCGCTGGACGGGATCCGCCGGCCCAAGGTCGACAAGCACTCGACCGGGGGCGTGAGTGATGACGTCACACTTGCGTTCAACCCCCTTGCCGCGTCCCTGGGCCTGGCCGTGGCGAAGATCTCGGGGCGCGGCCTGGGACACACCGGCGGGACCCTGGACAAGCTGGAATCGATCCCCGGGGTGCGCACGGACCTCTCGCCTCAGGAGATAGAGCGGCAGGTCGACGAGATCGGGTGCGCGGTGGCCGGGCAGACGCGAGACCTGGTGCCGGCAGATGGGGCTTTGCATGCTCGCGACGAGGCCGCCGCCGGGCGAGTTGTAGAGCGGGTCAGAGCCGCGGTGACGGTCTCCGACGAGCCCGTCCAGGCCCCGCCCCTCGTGTTCGGCTGGTACGGCCCGACCGGTGGTCTGAACGCGGGGTCGACCTCGGGGTCGAGCGGTGGGGGGGCAGGGTGAGCGTCGACACCATCCTGGACGTCCTCTACCTTGCAGCCGGGTTGCTGGGGGGCCTCGTGG
>JBKPGU010000029.1:0-15393 GCA_046729535.1 Actinomycetota bacterium | reverse complement strand
ACCGGTGCGGTCAGTCTCAGGGCTCGAACCAAGGCACGGTCCAGTACGCGAACGGCCAAAGCCGCGGTCGGCCTCCAGCTCCCGTCGGCGTACTTGGGCATCCAGCCCAACTTCGTCGTCACGTTCGCGTACGGGTAGAAGGGGTTGGTGGTCGGCAGGTCGGTGAAAGTGACGGACGGGTCCGGGGCTTCGGTGGGGGCGAAGGCCTTCACGATGGCCCGAGCGAACAACTGCCGGGTCTCGATGGTGGTGGGCTTGAACGTCGAGGTCCCGTAGTCCCGCATCCACGCGTTCGTTGTCGCCACGTAGTTGATGGCGGTGGAGTCCCAATACGAGGAAGGCACGTCGCTGAAGGCGGCGAACGCTGGTCCGGCGGGGAGCAGCGTCCCTGCCAGGACGGCCATGACCACCAGGGCGCGGAGGGAAAGGCTCCGGATCGGTGACACATCTCTGTATCGACGCTCCCGCTGAACCCCTTGAGACGGGTCGGCGGGCGGCCAGCACCACGCCCCCGAGTGCGATCTGGCGCCTCTAGACTCGAGGCGATGCCGGAGCTCCCCGAGGTTCAAGCGCTGGCCGAGCGCCTTCACGAGCGACTGTCTGGCGCCACTTTCATCGGCGCCGATGTGTTGTCGTTCTCAAGCCTCAAGACGTTCTCCCCCGCACCGGACCAGCTGTACGGCAAGGCTCTGGCCTTCGTTGGCAGACGCGGAAAGTTCCTGCTGTTCGACTTCGATGGGCCGCGCCTGCTCGTTCATTTGTCACAGGGCGGGCGCATCGACCTGTCGCAAGAGAAGGGCACCCGCCCGCGAGGCGGTGTGGTGCGCCTTCGGTTCGACCGCAGCCCCGCGGTGACGGTACGGGAGTTCGGGACCGAACGCAAGGCTGGATGGTGGATACTTGTCCAAGGGGACGAAGGCCCGCTGGCGAAGCTGGGGCCCGATCCCTTCTCGCAGGAGTTCGAGGAACTCATCGTGGCCGGGTCCGACACCGGCAGGCTGCATCCGTTGCTCCGGGACCAGCGACGGGTGGCCGGGATCGGCCGTGGTTACTCGGACGACATCCTCCATCGGGCGAAGCTCTCGCCGTTCAGGTCGTTGTCGTCGCTCGATGCCGTCGAACGGAAGCGGCTCCTCGACGCCGTCCACTCCGTGCTGACCGAGGCGTTGGAGGCCGAACGCAACCGGGACGGTGGTCTGCCGCCGAAGCTGGGGGATCACTTCATCGTCCACGGGCAGTGGGGAACCCGCTGCCCGGTGTGTGGTTCGGACCTCCGCCGGGTCTCCTACGAGTCCCATGAGGTCACGTACTGCCCCACGTGCCAGACCGGCGGGAAGATCCTCGCCGATCGGCGGCTCTCGCGCCTCATCCGCTGAGCCGTCGCCTCGTTGGTTCTTGACATGCGCGGGTAGGATGCGCGCGATGTTCGCCTGGCGCTACCTGGATCACGAGGGACAGGAGCTCGGCTGGTCGCAGTCGTTCGACGACCGGGAAGCGGCCGAGGCCTGGCTTGGCCTCACGTGGTCCGACCTCCACGAGAACGGGATCGAAGAAGTGGTCCTGGTCGATCAGGACCGCGGGGATGCGGTGTACCGGATGGGGCTCGCTCAGGAAACCGCCGAGCCGAAGACGCCGGACTGAGAGCGGCCGCAGGCGGCTACAGGTACTGCCCCGAGTGGTGGTCGCTCCGCTCCGAGGCGATGGCCTGGACGTCGCGTTCGCGAAGCAGCAGGAAGAGTTCGCCCCGGATGTCGACCTCGAGGCCCGTTTGCGGGATGAACAGGATGCGGTCGCCGGGCTTCACGTTGCGGGTCTCCGGTCCGACCAGGACCACCTCCGACCACAAGCAGCGGCGCAACGGCGTGCTTGCCGTGGCGGGGATGACCAGCCCGGCCTTCGACCGCCGCTCGCTCTCGTTGGGGACGTTGACCAGGATCCGGTCCGCGGTCAGCCGGATCTTCTCGTGGGTATCCGGGGAGACCACGGCATCGCTCTTCACCGGCCGGAGCTTGCTGGATCGAGGCGCCATAACGAGGATTGTACGAATCGGGGAAGCCGTTTCAGTCCAGGAGGTCGGCAGCCACGCGAGCCCGCTGGTCGGGACCCCCGCCCAGATAAGCCGAGATCTGGAGAGCTCGCTTGTAATACCGGTGCAAAGGGTGCTCCCAGGTGAACCCGACGCCGCCGTGGGCCTGGATGGCCCGCTCGCAAACGGACACCGCCGCGTCGGCCGCTCTGGCCTTCGCGGCGGCTGCGGCCGATCCGGCTTCGGGCGCGTTCTCGGAGACGGCCCACCCCGCCCAGTAGGCAAGGGAACGGGCCGTTTCCACCTCGACGAACCCCTGGGCCAGCGAGTGGCTCACGGCCTGGAACGTGCCGATGGGGCGGCCGAACTGTTGGCGACTGCCGGCGTGTTCGACCCCGAGCTCGAGGGCGACAGAGGCCACACCGGTCGCCTCGGCGGCCAACGCGGCCAGCGCGCGGTCCCGAAGGCTCTCCAAGAACCCTTCGCCCGGCGTCTCGAGCATCGTGGCTGGGGCGGATTCCAGGATGACCTCTCCCATCCGCCTGGTGGAGTCCACCGTTGGGATCTCCCTCCAGAACACCCCGGCCACGTCCCGGTCGAGGGCCCACACGCCGAGCCCGTCGGCATGACTGCCGACGATCACCAGGAGATCGGCGACTGCCAGGTCGGGAACGAACAGCCGCTCTCCGCCAAGGCCGCCGCTCTCCCAGGAGAGCTTGGGCGCCGGGTCCGGGTCGAACCTGCCGTCTGGTCCGGCCCAGGCCAGAGTGGCGACGCGGTCGCCGCCGACGACGCCGCTTGCCAGGCCCCACGCGTTCGCCGCGGCCAGGACCGGCAGGGCCAGTGCGATGGAGGAGAAGTACGGACCGGGATACAACGCCCGGCCGAACTCCTCGGCAAGGACCATCTCTTCCAGGAACCCGAGGCCGGCGCCGCCCTCGTCCTCAGGGATCGAGATACCCGTCCAGCCCAGTTCGGCGATGGCTGACCACTCGGTCCGGTCGAACCCGTCGCCGTCCGCGATCTGGGCCACGCGCTCCGGCGGATAGCGCTTCGTCATCAGATCGCGAGCTGAAGCCCGGAGCATCTCTTGTTCGTCGGAGAACGCGAAGTTCATGCGCCGCAACCCTTCTCGCCTGTCATCGGGCCGACTTCGGGAGGCCCAGCACCCGCTCCGCGATGATGTTGCGGAGGATCTCCGACGTTCCGGCCTCGATCGTGTTGCCCCTGCTCCGCAGCTGGAGTTTCTGCCAGCGACCGTCCTCGACCGCCCGGTTCGATCCGGCGGCGAGCATGGCGAACGCCCCTTCGATCTCAAGGGCGGTCTTGGTCAGCCGCTGAGCCATCTCCGACCAGAACAGCTTCGCCACCGACCCCTCGGGGCCTGGAGCCCCCGTCTTCAGGAAGGCCGAGAACGCCCGGTACACGGTGAACCGGAAGGCCTGGACGTCGGCCCACAGGTCGGCCAGCTTGTCGCGAACGAGCGGGTCGTCGGCCGCGCGCGAACCGTTGCGGGCTGTGGTCTTCGCCAGGGTCACGAGCCTTCTGAAGTTGACCTCCGTCCGGGCCAACAGGGCGAAGCCCACGTTCGCCCGCTCGTTCATGAGCGTGGTGATGGCGACCTGCCACCCCTGCCCGACCCGGCCGACGACCATGTCGGCCGGGATGCGAACTCCGTCCATGAAGATCTCGTTGAACTCGGCGTCGCCGGTGATCTGTCGCAGCGGGCGGACCTCGACGCCCGGCGCTTGCATGTCCATCAGGAAGTAGGTGATGCCCTCGTGCTTCTTGCCGGAGCCGTCGGTGCGGGCCACGAGGATGCACCAGTCGGCGATGTGGGCGAAGCTCGACCACACCTTCTGGCCGGTAACGACGAACCCATCGCCGTCCGGCACGGCCTTCGTCTGGAGGGAGGCCAGGTCGCTGCCGGCGTTCGGCTCCGAGAAGCCCTGGCACCACACCTCGTCGCCGGTCAGGATGTTCTTCAGGAACCGATCCTTCTGCTCCTCGGTCCCGTGCGCCAAGATGGTGGGTCCTGCCATCCCGATGCCGATCAGCCCGATGTGGTCCGGGGCCTCGGACCGAGAGAGCTCCTCGAGGACGATGGCCTGGTGGGTGAGGGGCGCCTCGTGGCCGCCGTACTTCTTCGGCCAGCTGAGACCGACCAGGCCTGCCTCGTAGACCCTCCGCGACCAGTCCTTGTGGAACGCGACGTTCTCTTCGAGGGTTTCCGGCTCCCGCCACTCGGGCGTTCCCCAACCCGCCGGCAGGTTCGCAGCCAGCCAATCCCGAACCTGCTGCCGGAACTCGGCCTCCTCCGGCGTGTCCCGAAAGTCCATGGCCTCGCAGTCTACGGCTCGGCGCCTCGCGGTCGATATCATGCGCGGCATGCCGACTGCCGGTGACGTCCTCCGAGAGGCGGAACGGAGGCTGAAGGCCTCCGACGCCGTTGATCATCCCCATGCCGGGAAGGAGTGGATCGAGGCCGAGGAGCTGCTTGCGTTCGTGGTCGGGTTCGAACCGGACCATGAAGACGAAGTCTCCGGTCCTGCCCTCGCTCGATTCCGCAGGCTGCTCGCCAGGCGGGAGACCGGCGAGCCGCTCGCTTACGTGCTGCGCAAGACCACCTTCAAGGGGCTGACCCTGGAGATCACCCCGGGGGCGTTCATCCCCCGAGAGACCAGCGAGTTCATGGCCGACCAGGCCATCCGGAGGCTCCGCCGGCGGCCGCACCCCGTGCACCTCGACGTCGCGACGGGGATCGGCCCGGTTGCGTTGGCCGTGGCCCACGCCCTGCCGAAGGCAAGGGTGTTCGGCGTCGACGTCTCGTCCAGGCCGCTGGCACTGGCCCGGCGCAACGCGACGAAGCTCCGCCTGCGCAACGTGTCGTTCCTCCGGGGCGACCTCTTCGCTCCGCTGCCGCGTTCGCTGGCCGGCCACGTCGACGTGGTGACCATTCACCCGCCGTACGTTCCCCGGCGGGAGCTCAAGGACCTCCCGGAGGAGATCATCAGGTTCGAACCTCGCGAGTCGCTGACCGACGGTTCGGCGACGGGACTGCGCCTGCTGGAACGGGTGGCCGACGAAGCGCCGGATTGGCTTGGACCCGGTGGATGGCTGCTGGTGGAGGTGAGCCCGGACCGGTCGCGCGAGGTGTCGACGGTCGTGCGCCGGGCCGGCTTCGGCGACGTTCGCAGCACGAAGGGCCCCGTCGCCTTCAGCCGAGTGGTCGTGGGCCGGGTCTAAGCGCCTTCCTGGGCCAGGCACCACACGTAGAGGGCGTCGTAGACGGGCACCTCCATGGCGAGCAACGTCTGATCGTCCGGTTCGACGCCGGTGAATCCCTCGGCGATGGCCAGGAGTCCGGCCGACTGCGGTGTCGTGTCCACCTCCCCCGAGATGTCGGCCCCGTGGACGATCCGGGCAAGTCGCTGGAGCGCAGGACCGCCCAGGTTGAAGTCATCGATCAAGACCTCGAACGTGCATTTTCCGTCGCGGTGGGTGAACTCGGCGCCGGGGGCGTCGAACGAGCGCGCCCCCTGCTCGGCCGCGTAGTCGAGAACGCGGTCGGCGGGGACGTACACGATCTCGGCCTCGGGGTCGATGAACCGCCGGATCAGCCAGGGGCAGGCGATACGGTCGGTCTTCGGCCTCGCTCTGGTCACCCACCGCATCCGGCCTACCTCCTGTCTCGTCTCCCGCTGGGAGGGCCCGGTCGCCTATGCGTTGCATCGGTGTAGCATAGGTGACTCAATGACACCCCGAAGGTCGTCGTCCGATCGTCTCATGAAGGCGGGGGATGCCGCGCGCGCCCTCGGCATCAGCCTGGACACCCTACGGCGTTGGGATCGTGACGGACGCATCCGCACGACGCGGGACCCGTCGAACCGCCGGATGGTTCCGGTCTCGGAGGTCGAGCGGCTGTCCGGCCGGCCGCCCAGGGTGCCCACCGGGACCCCTCTCTCGGCGCGGAACCGCCTCGCCGGCGTGGTCCGGAGCGTCGAAGCCGACCGGGTGATGGCGCTGGTCGAGATCGAAGCCGGTCCTTACCTACTGGCCGCCGCGATCACCCGGGACGCTGTCGAGGAGCTCGCCCTCCGGCCCGGGGTTCAGGTGGTCGCCACGATCAAGGCCACCTCGGTGATGGTCTCGAGGGAAGGGAGAAAGGCTTGAGACCAAGGAAGGTGTCCCTTGTTGTCCTGTTCGGTGTGGCGGTCACCGGGTGCGGCAAGTCGTCGTCCACGGGTTCATCGACCGTCTCCACCAAGCTCACCGTGCTGTCGGCCGCTTCGCTCAAGAACGTCTTCCCGAAGATCGGAGAGCGGTTCACTACGTCGCACCCCGGAGTCGCCTTCACCTTCTCGTTCGCGGGAACGGACCAGCTCGCGGCCCAGATCCACCAGGGCGCACCGGCCGACGTGTTCGCCGGCGCCAGCACGAAGTACGGGGACCAGCTCGCGGCTGCCGCCCAGATCGAGCCATACAACGTGTTCTGCACGAACCAACTCGTGCTGATCACCCCTGCCTCGAACCCCGCAGGCATCACCGCCCTGCAAGACCTGGCCACCAAGACGGTCAAGCTCGTGATCGGCTCCCAGACAGTGCCCGTCGGTTCGTACACCAGGACGGTGCTCGAGAACCTGGAGACCTCTTATGGGTCGGATTACTCGACGAAGGTTCTGGCGAACGTCGTCAGCAACGAGGACTCGGTGACGTCGATCCTTGCCAAAGTGCAAAGCGGGGAAGCCGACGCTGGCTTCGTTTACATCACCGACTCTCTGGCGGCCGGGCCGCAGGTGAAAACCATCAAGCTCCCAATGGATGCCCAGGCAGTGGCGAAGTACCCGATCGCGGTCGTCTCCACGAGCAAGAGCGCGACGGTGGCCCGGCAGTTCGTCGACTTCGTCCTGACGGCCCCAGCCCAGGCGTTGCTCGAGCAGGCGGGGTTCGGCACCCCGCCGGGCTCCTAGCGACCGACGAGATGCACCGCTCTGACCGAGTCGCCTCCGCCGCGGCGGGAGCGGCCACGGCGGTCCTGTTCGGGTTCGTCGCCCTCCCGCTGCTCGCGATCTTCCTCCGCGTGCCACTCCCGACGCTCTTGGGACAGCTCTGGTCCCCGATCGCGCTTCGGGCCTTGGGAGTGAGCCTGAGGACGTCGTTGATCGCGGTTCTCCTCATCGTCGGTTTCGGGACGCCCGCCGCGTACATCCTGGGCACGAGGCCAATCCGCGGATCGAGCGCTCTCACCGCGATCTTGGAGCTACCCCTCGTCCTCCCTCCGGCGGTGGCCGGGATCGCGTTGTTCGCTGCGTTCGGCCGGTTCGGTCTGATGGGCGGTGCCCTGCGGGCCTTCGGGGTTCAACTCCCGTTCACGCAGGCCGCCGTGGTCATGGCACTCACGTACGTATCCCTCCCGTTCTACACGCGACAAGCCGTTGCGGCGTTCGCCTCCATGGATCACCAGCTCCTGGGAGCGTCGCGCACCCTCGGAGCCAGCCGAACGAGAACGTTCTTTCGCGTGGCCCTTCCGCTGGCCCGCCAGGGCCTGGCCGCCGGGGCTGCGCTGGCCTGGGCGAGGGCGCTGGGCGAGTTCGGGGCGACCATCCTGTTCGCGGGCAGCCTCGAGGGGAAGACCCAGACGTTGACGCTGGCCATCTACGATCAGTTCTCCGGGGGGAACCTCGACGGAGCGCTCGCCATGTCGGCCCTGCTTGTCGTGGTGAGCGCGGGCTTGTTCGTCGGCGTTCGGCTGCTCCTGCGACGACGTCAACTGGAGGGAAGGCCCGCGTGGCAACAGAGCTTGAGATCGAACTCCGTCACCGCTTGAGCCGCCTCGATTTGGACGTCGCCATCGCGCTCGAGGGGGAGACGTTGGCCCTGGTCGGCCCGTCCGGGGCGGGCAAGTCGACCATCCTCCGAGCCGTCGCTGGGCTGTTCCGTCCCGGCTGGGGCGCGATCCAGCACGGGTCACGCCCTCTGCTGGACACCGAACGTGGCATCGACCTCCCGCCGGAGGATCGGCGCGTCGGCTTCGTCTACCAGGAGGGAGCGCTGTTTCCGTTCCTGGACGTGCTGGGGAACGTGGGCTACGGGATCCGGGCCGACCGTAAGACCCGCGTGCGGCGTGCGCGCGAGGTTCTGGAACGCTTCGGGATCTCGGGCCTCGCCGCTGCCCGGCCGGGGAACCTCTCCGGAGGGGAACGCCAGCGGGTCGCGTTGGCTCGAGCGATCGCTTCGGAGCCGAGCATCCTCCTTCTCGACGAGCCCATGTCCGCCCTCGACGCGGTCACCAGGTCGGAGGTGGCTGCCGAGCTGGAGCTGCGGCTCCGGGAGATCGGGCTCCCAACCATCCTGGTATCGCACGACTTCTCCGACGTACTGGGTCTGGCCGACCGCGTGGCCGTGCTCCAGGCTGGTCGCATCGTGCAGGTCGGGCGACCACGGGAGCTGGCGGAAGCGCCAGCGTCTTCGTTCGTCGCGTCGTTGGCCGGGGTGAACTACTTCGCCGGAACCGCCACCCGACGGGAGGGCCTCACCGAGGTGTCGGGGGAG
Source organism: Actinomycetota bacterium (assembly GCA_046729535.1). Taxonomy (GTDB): domain Bacteria; phylum Actinomycetota; class UBA4738; order UBA4738; family UBA4738; genus JBKPGU01. Next base: position 6,815 of record JBKPGU010000029.1, on the reverse strand, counting down.
GGCTGGGGTTCCCCGCTTCGAAGCGTGGATATCGTCGAAGGCGCTGTGGGCGTCGTGGTCTACCCGTGGGACATCTCCCTGTCGTCGACGCGGCCGGAGGGCTCGGCGCTCAACGCGATCGGCGGCCGAGTTCGCCGGGTCTCGCTGGTGGGGAATCGGGCCCGGATCAGCCTCGATTCGAGCCCCCCGATCGTGGCCGAGGTCACGGAGGGGTCGGCCCGTCGGATGGGCATCGAGCCGGGGGTTCACGTCGTGGCGACATGGAAAGCGACGGGCACCCGCCTTCTTCCGCGCCCCGGCTAGCATTGCCTTCGACATGCCCCCACGAACCCCGGCTCCGAAGCCGAACCGTGCCCGGCGTCGCGACGCGCCGCCGAAGCCGAAGCGCCCCCGGGACGAGCTGGGACGGCCCCAACCCTGGGATGCCCGGAACAGTCTCGAGCTGGAGGACTACGACTCGCTCCCGCTCGAGCGGAACCACGAGCTGGGCATCCAGCAATGGAACGCCGGCCGCTTCTTCCCCGCCCACGAGGCGTGGGAGACGTGCTGGAAGCAGGCGAAACAGACGCCCGAGGCGGAGTTCTTCAAGGGCCTTTCGCAGTTGGGTGCGGGATACACCCACTTGCTCAGGGGGAACCAGCACGGTGCGTACACCCTGCTTCGGCGAGGGGCAGGACGCATCCTCCAGTACCAGGACGGGCACCGTAGCGTGGAGGTTCGCAAGCTCGCCGCGGCCGCCATGGCCCACGCGCTGTACATCGAGAAGGCCGAACTGGCCGGCCGTCCAAGCACCGACCTCGAACCCCCGAAGATCTGACCTGGCTAGCACGCCGACCGCCCAAGGCAGGATCCTGGCCATCCGGTAGATCGAGGGAAGCGCGCTGCGGTTCAGTCCTCGGACGGCTCCGGGGTCAGGATGCGGTATGTCTCCACCGCCTCCTTGCGACCCTTGACCTGCTTCAGACCCACGGACTCGGAGGCGATGGTCGGCGCCGCTTTCGCGGTCGATGCCGCGGCGAGGATCTCCCCGGCGGCAGCCTCGGACTGCAGCCGCTGGGCCAGGTTAACCGCGTCGCCCATCACCGTGTACTCGAGGCGGCCGCCGCCCCCGAAGGTCCCCGCGATGACCGTCCCGGTGTTCACGCCGATCCCCATGCCCAACGGGGGGACACCCTCGGTCCACGTCTCCCAGTTCATCTGCTGTTGCCGGGCCTGCATGGCCAAGGCGCATCGAAGGGCCCGCTCGGGGTGATCGCGTTGCGGATCCGGGGCGCCGAACACGGCCATGACCCCATCGCCGGCGAACTTGTCGATGGTCCCCCCGTGCCCGAGGACGACCTCGGCCATGGCCGATAGGTGCTTGGCCAGGATGCTGGCGACGTCTCTCGCCGCCATCTGCTCGGCCAGCGTGGAAAAGCCGCGGATGTCGGAGAACAGGATGGTGGCCTCGACCTCTTCCTGCTGGATGGCGTCGCCTCTCGAGGCCTCCAGGCGCTCCGCGAACTGAGCGGGGACGTACGACCGGAGGGTTCGGGCGGAGGTAGAGCTTTCGACCACTGCGGAGTGGAGGCGCTTGAGCTCGTCCACGGCGTGCGAGGCGCCACGCCCCGCTTCGGCCGCCAGCCGATGGAACAGCTCGGTCACCTGACGGTCGATGGCCTCTTGGGTGGTCCCGAGCTGTTCGGCCATCTCGGCGTACCCAAGGCCCTTCGCCATCAGGTCGAGGATCTGGCGGTCCTCCTCCCCTCCTTCGCGCCCAGAGAGCCGGCCGGCGATCGTGGGATCGACCATCGAACCCCCTCTGGCCACCTCGCGGATGGCTCGGGCCAGCTCGTCGCCCTGCCCCAGCCGGTCCTTCAACAGGTAGGCCAGGCCGCTCTCACCTCCGCCCAGCAGGGCCAGGGCGTAGGCCTCGTCATCGTGTGCCGAGAGGACGACCACCCCGGTGCCGGGGTGAAGCTGGCGGATCTCGTGGGCGCATTCGATGCCTTCCAGCTGGAAGTTGGGCGGCATCTTGATGTCGGTGACCACGACGTCAGGCTTGTGCTCGGCCGCGGCCGCCATCAGGGACGGAGCGTCCTCGGCCACGCCGACCACTTCGATCCCATCGGTCACGCCCAGCAGGGCTCGCACCCCTTCACGGACCAGGACGTTGTCGTCACCCAGCACAACCCGGATGGTCATGACCCCTGCTGTCCTCCCTCGCGCGGCCTGTATACCCTACGAGCGTGGCGCTCCGTGTGGTGTTCGCCGAAGACAACTACCTGGTTCGGGAAGGGACGGCCGCACTGCTGTCCGGCGTGGAGGACTTGGAGCTGGTGGCCTCCGTATCGGACCTGGCCTCCCTCCTCGCCGCGGTGGAGGAGCTCAAGCCCGACACCGTGCTCACGGATATCCGGATGCCCCCGTCCCACAGCACCGAGGGTATCGAAGCGGCGAAGAGGATCCGGTCCGAGCATCCCGACATCGGCGTGGTCGTCCTCTCGCAGTACGCTGAGGAGGAGTACGCCTACGAGCTCCTCAAGGAGGGCGCCGGGGGTCTGGGATATCTCCTGAAGGAGCGGGTGGCCGACCTCGACGAGCTGGTCCGAGCCCTCGTGGAGGTTTCCAGGGGCGGATCGGTCCTCGATCCGAAGGTCGTGGAGGGCCTGGTCACCAGGAAGGAACGCCTGGCTCACTCCCCGCTCGCCCAGCTGACCGAGCGGGAGCGGGAGGTCCTCGAACAGATGGCGCAGGGGAAGAACAACGCCGCCATCGCGAAGTCCCTGTTCCTCACCGAGCGCGCCGTCGAGAAGCACATCAACTCCCTGTTCCACAAGCTCGGGCTCTCCGAGGAGAGCGACGTCCACCGCCGGGTGATGGCGGTTCTTGCCTTCCTCCGCGAGGAGGGCCTGTCCGGGCCCGGCTGACCGGCTCGTCGCTCCCCCTTCGCGTCATCCGGGACTCCGTGTCGTGGACCGCCCGAGGCTATCCGAGGTCTCGTTCGCGGCCCATCCGGCATCCACCACTGTTCGGGGCGGGGGTACCGAACCCTGGAAGGGTGCCTGCACCACGGGCTTCATGGGGTATCGGTCAGGCCGAGGAGGCCGCCCTTTCGGCGAGAGGGATGGTCCCCAGGATCTTCGTCCCTCGGCCCGGCGCCGACTGCACGCGAAGGGTTCCCCCGATGGCCCCCAGGCGGTCGTTCATGTTGGTGAAGCCGGCACCGACGCCCATCTTCTTGACGTCGAACCCAGCGCCGTCGTCGGCCACATCGAACAGAAGGCCCCCTGCCTCCTCCCAGATGCGGATGGTCACCCGGGCCTCGCTGCCGGCGTATTTCCCCGCGTTCTGCATGGCCTCCAGGCAGCAGAAATAGATCGCGGCCTCCAACTCCTGCGAATACCGGCCGATCCCTGCAGCGCGAACCTCGACCGGCAGGGTCGAGCGGCGGGCCGAGGAGGTCACGGCTTCGGGGAGGCCCTTGTCGGCCAGCAGCGGCGGATAGATGCCGTGAGCCAGGTCCCGGAGCTCTTGCAAGGCGTCCTCCAGATCCCCGCCCAGCTCCTGCAACATCTGATCGGCCTTCACCGGGTCCTTTTCGGCCAGCTGGCGGGCGAGGCGAACCTTCACGGCCAGCGCCACCAGATGCTGCTGGACCCCGTCGTGGAGGTTGCGTTCGATCCGCCGGCGCGCTTCGTCGGCGGAGGCCACGATGCGTCCACGGGAGGCCTGGAGCGCTTCGGCCTGGCGGCGCACCTCGTCGAGAGAGGCTTGGAGGGCCGAGTCCAGCCGGACATTGTGAAGGGTCAGCCCAACCTGGCGGGCCAGCTCGGTGAGGATCCGTTCGTCCTCCATCCCGAACTGCTCGGAGTCGGCTGGGCGTTCGACCACGATCATGCCGAGAAGCTCTCCGGAGTGCGTGATCGAGGCCACCCGAAGGATCGAATCCTCCCGGCCGGACAGGAGCTCGGGAAGCCAGATCTTCACCCACGCCGGCCCCGAGACGCCGGCTCGGGCCACCGTGGCCTCCTCCGCCGATGTGATCTGGATCCGGACGTGGGGTCGGTCGGGGTCGGACACCGCCCGCTCCAGGTTGCCGCCGGACGCAGCCCACACCTCGGCGGAGGCGAGGGCAAGCGTCTTTCTGAGCGACTCGACCATCTGCAGGAGCAGCTCGTCCAGAGGGATCGAACGAGACATCCGGCTTCCGAAGTTGCGAAGGACCTCGTCGGGGGCCTGTCGTCCGCCGTACACCAACCGCTTGGCCAGCCCCCCCAGGCGATTGTGGGCGGGCAAGTAGAGCAGGGCCGCCACGCCCGCCGCCATCATGGAGAGGACGAGCAGCGTTCGCTCGTTCTCATGTGGGACTCGCCCCAGGCCGAGGACGATGCCGAGGTACACCGCGACGACCACGGCGGTGAGCCCCGCCAGGGAGATCGAGGTGGCCAGCAACGGGTCGATGCTGGGAGCGAACCTCTTCGACGACGCCATGATCAGCGAGAGGGGAAGCAGACCGGTGACGGCGGCTGCGACCTCTCCCACGTGCGTCGGCCAGTCGACCAACACGTGGAGACCGAGGAGGGCGACGGCCATTCCCCCCGAGACCGTTGCCGACCACCCAAGCCATTTCATCCTTCTGCGGTCAGAGGCGCCGGCACGTGCGTACCGAGCGGCGAACGCGCCCCCCCCGACGAGGGCGAAGAGCACGGCCTCCAGAACGACGGGCCACCGAGCGTAGTCGGGCCGCTGAGACCACAGCGCGAAGCCCAAGGCGGCACCGGCCAGGTACCCGATGCCGGTCACGATGCGCCGCCCTGTCGTTCGCAGGAGGCCGTCGGGCATCCCCAGGAGGAGGTGCAAACCGGCTGCCGGGAGGAGCCCGAGGACGATCGGACGGGCACCCTCGCTCAAGCTCCCCACAGCCGCGAGGGAAGTGGCCGCCCCGATGAGCGTGGCCAACGGCTGGGTGCCCGGGTCAAGGGCAAGCCGAAGGGCTGCGGCGGACCATGCCAGGATCAGGGCGTCCCGAACGATCTCCCCGGAAGTGCCATCCGAGGAGACGGTGGAGACCAGGGCCCAGGCACCGAGGACCATGCTCCCCACGGCTAGGAGGCGAGCCATGGGGTTGCGCCACGATGACGCGGCCGCCCGTTCGGCTTGGCTGGCGCGCGCTCGTTCCATCGTTGTGGCCATCTTCACTCCGATCGTAGGTCGAACGAGGCCGGGGGTCTCGGCAGCCGCACGTCCCAAGCGAGAGTGGTCACCGCCTACTCAGCTCTCAGGATCGGGGCCGGATGGCATGGTCATTCGCTCCTCAAGACGAGGGCCGCACGCGTCCGGGCTGCCGACCGACCCGGCAGGGCGGCGATGAGGTTCGCTATCAACAGCGCGATCGGGACGGCCAGAGCGATGGCCAGCACCGGGACGATCGGGACGGACAGCACGCCAAGCTGGTCCGCGAAGGCCCTCCACGTCCAGCGTCCCACGCCCACGCCGACCGGCACGCCGATCACCAGGGCCACGGCGGTGAGCGTTGTGGCCTGCCACGCGACCGCCCCGGCCAGCTGGTGACGCTCGAACCCGAGCGTCTTGAGGATCGCCAGATCACGCCGGCGCCTCCGGATCGAGGTGATCAGGGTATGGGCCAGGACCCCGACGGCCATGACAGCCAGCAGACCGGCCAGGGCAACCGGCATGTTCGCGATCCGGGTCAGGCTCGAGACGTCCCCGGGGCGGTCGGCCGGGGCGATGAACCCGGAGGTGCGAGCATCCTCCCGGATCGCGGCCAATCCCGTTGCCGTCGAAACGCCGGGGGCGAATCGGATGAGGAACGGCGCCCCGCCCGAAGACTGCTGGGCGCTCGGGTCCAGCCGGTACCAGCCGGCCTCGGAGAGCGCTGCCCCTTCGCCCGGCCCGGAGACGCCGAAGGGGGCGGGGGGGACGATGGCCTTCCCCACGATCGTCATGGGCACCGGCGGAAGGGCTTCCGGGTCGTCCATGGCGACGCCGATCGTGTCGCCGACCGAGGTATGTGTTGCCCTGAGCGTCCCGGGGCCGAGGGCGATCTCGTCCGAAGTGACCGGTGCGCGCCCCTCGGCGATCACCGGGTGGACCGGCCCGGTCCTGCTCGCGGTGAACGCGAACATCGAGCGATCACCGATGGTGACGTTGATGAACCCTCCCCGGCCGAAGCCCGCCAGGCGAGGGTCGGCGTTGACCTTGGCGGTCATGGCTTTCACGAACGCCGCCGTGGCCTCGGGGTCGTCCTGCGACACGTCTACCAGGGCGTCCCACGTGAGCCCGGAGAGGCGAGGCGTCGCCAGGACGTGGTGGAGGCTGGAAGCGAACAGCAACGCGGCTGTCAGCGCCGCCACGCTCACCGCCACCCCGAACATGGCCGATCGGACGGGAACGGCGGTGCGGCCTCGCCCCGGTTCGAGGGCCATGCGAAGCCCGGCGGCCGCGGAAGGAGATGACGATGCGCGGCCCAGGGCGGCGGCCAAGGGCGAGGGGCGCTCTCGTTCGACCCGGGCCTCTCCGACCGGACCCGCCGACCGGGCCACCCGAAGAGCGGGGACGATCGAGACGGTCACGGCGAGGCCCAGGACGAGGGCCGCTCCCACCGCCAGCGCGACACCATCCACCCAGATGCCTGGGTCCGGCTCCGCGAGGCTCGCCAGTCCGATGGGGGTGAGAGGGGAGAGCAGGAGAGCCACGGGGACGGTGACGGCAGCACCGATCAGACCGATCGCCGTCGACCGAGCCAGTCCGAGCGTGAAGAGCTGCCGGCGTGATACCCCGATGGCCCGCAGCGTGGGGCTGTCTCTTATACA
>JBKPGU010000028.1:0-6014 GCA_046729535.1 Actinomycetota bacterium | reverse complement strand
GCGCAGGACTGGTGCTGCTCGCGGTTGGCCGCTGACCATCCGAGGGTCCGAAGGTTCGAGCGTCACCGATCCGAGTCGTCGGCCGTCGAGCTGCTTCTGCGCGGTGTTCAGCCAGCGGGCATGGCCGCCAGATCTTGGCCCTGGCCGGCCCTCCAGACCCGCCGGACGAGCCTGAAGAACTGCCAGAAGGTCAGGGCGAGGAACAGGCCGCCCAGGATCGCCTCCGCTTGCTCTTTGGTCAGCCGGGTGTTCTCGGAAATCGGCTCGGCCAGGCGCTCGGCGAGCTTCCCCCGGAGTCCGATCAGTCCGACCCTGCCCATCGCGGTGAGGTCCACGGAATCCTTCCTCCCTGTCTCGGCCTCGTGTCGATCTATCCTGTCCTTCGTTCGGCCGAATCTTGAACCATCATGGCCGATCCGTGTGGGACAGGGGACTTTCAGGCAATTCTGGCCGGTTCGTGAATGGTAGCCGGGATGGTGGGTACTGAGGACGACAAACTGCGAGCTGCATGAACAGGAATTGGGAGATGTGCGGGGGGACAGGGATTCGAACCCTGGAGGGGCTTGCACCCCTAACGGTTTTCAAGACCGTCACCTTCGTCCGCTCGGTCATCCCCCCGGGCCGAGTCTACCGGCGCGCGTGGACTGGTCGCGCTAAGTAGCATTGCGCGATGCGCATCAATCATCAGGTCGTCGTCTTCGACGCGGCAGACCTCGCGGCCGAGAGCGGCTTCTGGGCTGGGGTGCTCGACGGCTCCATCGACGCCGAGGATGACTGGCACATGGTGATCGTCGACGGTCAACCGCGGGTCGGGGTTCAGCTGGCGCCCAACCACGTCCCCCCCGACTGGCCCGACGGGACACCGGAGCAACAGATCCACCTCGACCTGTGGGTCGAGGACTTCGTGGCCGCCCACGATCGTGTCATGTCGCTGGGTGCGAAGGTGCTCAAGCCGGCCGAGGACGTCGACTCCGAAGACAGCTTCCAGGTCTACGCGGATCCGGCGGGTCATCCGTTCTGCCTGTGCTGGGTTCAACGACGCGAGGGGCGGTAGGAGCCTGAACCGCCGGAGTGACGGGTAGTTCCGCAACGGCCGGACCGACCAGAGTTGGCGTCACGCGAGACCTCGGACCCGAGCCGACCAGGCGAGGACCTCTTCCACTGGTTGGAAGTTGAGGATCCTTTCTCTGGGGATGCCGGCTCGGATGGCGGCGGCCAGACCGTATTCCATGTGGCTCAACTCCGACGTCCGGTGGGCGTCGGTTCCGATGGAGATGCGAACGTCCAGGTCTCGGGCCAGCTTCAGCAGCTCGACGTTCAGGTCCTGACGGTCGGGGAAGGCATCGATCTCCAGGGCCTTGTCCAGCTCCACGGCGGCCTCGAACACCCGGCGCCAGTCGGCGTGGAGGCCGAGCCGAACCCCGTAGCGGCGGCCCCGGGGATGGGCCAGCGTGTTCACCGTGGGGTTGCGCAATCCCGCCAGGTACCGCTCGGTCTGGTCCTCGGTGACCCGAAGCTTCGAATGGAAGGCAGCCAGGACTAGGTCCAGCCCTGCCAGCGCCTCGAGATCCATGTCCCCGTCTCCTTCTGGTGACAGGTTCATCTCGATGGAGTGCAGCACGCGGAGGCGCTGGCCGGAGCGCCGAAGCTCCTCGTTCACCCGGCGTACGTCGTCGGCTTCGACGGCGAGTTTGGCCTCGTCCATCCCTCTCGCGATCCTCAGCCCCTTCGAGTGGTCGGTGACCGCGACGTACTCGTAGCCCATGGCAGACGTGGCCGCGACCATCTCTGCCAGCGTGGCCTTCCCGTCGCTGTAGGTGGTGTGCATCTGCAGGTCGGCCCGCAACTCCCGGCGCCAGTCCGGACGCGCGGCCATGGTGGAGCGCGCCTCGGCCAACGTGAGGAACCCCCGTCGCGACTCCGGCGGCTCGGGCGGTTCGGGTGGATCGTCCAGCCATCCCTGGATGATGCGGGCAACCCAGGGACCCACCGACTGAAGCTCGGTCAACGAATGTCCCTCCGACGCCATCGTTGCGGCCTCCTCCGTCCAGGAGAAGACAGCTCGGCGAGCGGCGGTCAACAGGGCCTGCTGCCGGTGGCCGGCCTCCTCCTCGGCCGCGCGCGCCAGCAGCTCGGCAAGGTCGGCGTTCGTCAGTGGGAGCCGTCCGGCCACGGCTCCGGACCCCCTCGGCGAGCTGGTGGGATCATCCGGCGCTGATCACGCGGTCCGGCTCGCCAAGGTAATCCTGGAGCGTCTTCGGCATCTGGACCGACCCGTCGGCGCGCTGCCCGTTCTCCATCAAGGCGATCAGAGTCCTTCCCATCGCGCACAGCGTCCCGTTCACGGTGTGCACATGACGGTTGCCCTCCGGCAGGCGCACCCGGCATTCGAGCCGTCGGCCCTGATAGTCGGTGGTGTTCGACGTCGACGTGACCTCCCGGTACTTCCCCTGGCCCGGTAGCCACGCTTCGATGTCGAACTTCCTGGCCGCAGACGCTCCCAGGTCTCCGATGCACGTGTCGACCACGCGATATGGGATCTCCAACGACTGGTAGAAGGCTTCCTCCCACGCCAGGAACCGCGCATGCTCCTCACGCGAGTCCTCTGGAAGGACAAAGCTGAACATCTCCAGCTTGTCGAACTGGTGGACCCGGAAGATCCCGCGGGTGTCCTTGCCGTACGTCCCCGCCTCCCGCCGGAAGCATGTCGAGTAACCGAGGTACCTGCGGGGCAGCGTTTCCGGTTCGAGGATCTCTCCCGCGTGGAACGCGGCCAAGGAGACCTCGGACGTGCCCACAAGGTAGAGGTCGTCGTCGCGGGTCGCGTAGATCATCGCTTCGTCGGTCGGGAAGAACCCCGTTCCGTACATGGCCTCCTCGCGCACCAGGACGGGCGTGATCATGGGGAGGAACCCCTCGGCCTGGGCGAAGTCCAGTCCGTACCGGAGCAGAGCCAGCTGGATCCGGACCGCCGGCCCGGTCAGGTACGCGAACCGGGCCCCCGACGTGCGCACCCCCCGTTCGATGTCGATCATCCCCAGCGCCTCGCCCAGCTCCACGTGGTCCTTGGGTTGGAAGCCGAACGCCGCTGGCTCGCCCCATCGCTTGATCTCGACGTTGTCGTCCTCGGACTCGCCGTCGGGCGCCTCCGGGTCCGGGACGTTGGGGAGGCGGGCGGCGACCGATCGGAGATCCTCCTCGACCTTGGCCAGCTGCGGCTCCAGGGACTTCAGCCTCTCGGACACCGAGCGGACCCGGTCGATGACGGCCTGACGCTCCTCGGGCATTCCGGCCGACGCCACCTCGCGCGAGCCTTGGTTCTGCTCCGCCCGAAGCTTCTCCACCTCCGCGACGAGGCGGCGCCGCTCCTCGTCGAGGGCCAGGACCCGATCGAGGTCCTCGGCCGCGCCGCGCCGGGCAAGGGCCGCCCGGTACGGTTCGGGGTTCGAACGGATGGCCTTCAGGTCGAGCAGGTATCCTCCTCACGCGCATGCGACTCCGCTCGACGGTGCTCCGTCACGTCGCCTCCGCCGTCTGTCGCTGCCCCCCGTGCAGAGCCTCGCGGATGGCCTCACGCTCCTCGTCGGAAAGATTGTGTGCGCTGGCACCGTTACGAACGCTCTTCGCGTAGCAGCGGGTGTCCTGCCTGCCGTTGATGGAGGTTATGACAACGCCGTCGCCGCGGCCGTCCAGGAGCGCCGCCGAGAACGATAGCCGGCCGCCCATGTCCTCGAACGCATCGAACCGAACCACGCCGACGTGGCGAACGGCCTCCTCCGCCAGCTCACCGAGCCTCCGTTCCCCCAGCGCCAGCTGCCGGACCGCCCCCTCCAGCCTTCGGATGGCCTTGGCCTGGGCGTCGATAAGGAGCTCGAGGCGCTTGTCCAGGGGAATCTGCGACTTGGTTCGGCCTGCCCGCTCGCGCACCGCCCCCCGCAGTAGCAGGACGACGGCGAGCAGAGCCAATCCGAGGCTGACCAAGACCAGGATGGAGAGAACCGAGTTGGAGAAGGTCATCCCAAGAATTGCTGCATTGGTCGGTTGTGGGGCGAAGTATACAATGGGCCCCTTCATGAACCCGCCACGGGCGCGGATGCGGTCTCCTCGCTCGCCTCGCCACGCCACCCAGCGGCTCGGCTAGTGCGTCTCGCGTACCTCGATTGCTTCGCCGGGATCTCCGGAGATATGGCGTTGGGAGCTCTCGTCAACGCGGGCGCAGATATCGCGCCCGTCGTCGAGGCGCTGCGGGGACTTCCCATCGAGGAGTTCGTGGTCGAGCAGGAGCAGGCGGACCTCAAGGGAATCTCCGCGACCAGGATCCACGTTCGAACTCGGCCGCAAGAGGTGATCCGTACCTTCGCCAGCATCCGCGGCCTCCTCGCCGACGCGGACATCCCTGAGCCGGCCAGGCAGATCGCCCTGCGCGTCTATCGGAGGCTCGCCGAAGCCGTGGCCAAGGTGCACGGCAAGGAACCCGAGCTGGTGACCTTCCATGAGTGGGGCGAGCTGGACTGCCTGGTTGACATCGTGGGCTGCGCCATGGCCCTTCACCAACTGCGCGTCGACCGGGTTTTCGCCTCGCCGGTGCCGACCGGCATCGGCATGCTCCGGACCGAGCACGGCATGGTCCCGCTCCCTCGCCCCGAGGTCATGGAGATGCTCCATGGGGTTCCCACGTACTCCCGCGGCATCCCCGTCGAGCTCGTGACGGGGACGGGTGCCGCCATCATGGCGTCGGTGTCCGAAGGCTACGGCGACCTGCCCATGATGCGAGCCGAGCTGGTCGGCTACGGCGCGGGCCATCTCCGGTTGGACTTTCCCAACGTCCTGCGGGTGGTGATCGGCGAGGAGGAGCCCGCGACGAGTCGAGCCACGAGCGGTGAAGCAGGCACCCTCGAGGCCCCGGCGGCCGTCCTCATCTCCGCATCGATCCCCGAACCGAGCTCACGAGAGGCGGCCGCCCTGGTCCGGCGCCTGATGGACGCCGGCGCGGTCGAGGCATGGCTGACGCCATCGCTTCGAGCCGGGCGAGATGCTCGATCGATCCTGACCGCTCAGGTCCTCGCCGATCGCAGGGACGCGGTGGTGGAGGTGGTGCGCCTGCATGGCGGGGTCGGACCGATCCGAATCACCCCGGTGACGGTGGTCCCGGCAGGTTAGTCACTGGAGGCGGGCCGTCATCGGGAGAGAGGTCGGTCCGTTTCCGCTTCCTCCCCCTCAGCACCGATCCACGATCCGATCTGCGGGCTCGATGCCTCTCGTACTCTTCCTTGCTCTGCTGAAAACGCGCCTTCAGGCGGGCACCAGGGTCGCTTGCAGCGTCTCCCGGACCGGAAGGACGATCTGGATGGCGCCGAAACCGACGGCCGAGGCCAGGTTGTCGGTCCGAAGGTAGGGCGCGTCCACCTGGGTCACCTGCAGCTGGATCGCGTGCCCAGGTTCGAACCGCCACGCGTTGCCGTTCAGCTTGACGTCGATCGTTCCCGAGGCCGGGTCGCCGCCCACCACGGCCAGCCGGTACGCCCCGCGCGTGACCAGCATCTTGGTCCCGTCGCCCGCAATGTCCCACAGCTTGAAGGCGAGCGTGGCGTCGACCCCGCCCAACGCGTACGGCGCGGTGACCTGTGGCAGGCCCAAGAGCGTGAAGCCTGTCGGGGGCACCCTCCAAGACCGGACGACGCCGCTCTCCGAGCCCGACCCCTGGGTCAAGCATCCCGAGCGGACGATGGGGTCCGTGGCCATGCCATCGCCGGCGTTCGGATCCGGGGACGTCGTGGCGGCGCCGCCAGGGATCGTCCCCACCACCGCTCCCCGGGCCAACCGATCCCAGTACCCGGTGAACGGTTGCTGGGTTTCGGGTGCCGCCGGGCACGTCGTCAGGAACACCGTGGAGTCCGGGATGGCCTTCCTCGATGCGGCCTTCCGGCCGATGGCGGACGCGACGAACTGGTTGCTCCGGTCGTTGATCAGCCGCCACTCCCACGGAGGGTTCTGGGCGTTGGAGTGTCCGACGT
>JBKPGU010000027.1:0-3056 GCA_046729535.1 Actinomycetota bacterium | reverse complement strand
AGGTGCGCAGCTCGAACCCGGCGGGCGCCTACTGGCGGCTGCTCTCCCTCGACCGGTTCGACGGGCAGCGGTGGACGGCATCGAATCCCACCGCAACCGGCGGGACGGAGCTGAAGAGCGGGGCTCTCTCTTCCGTGAGCCCGACCGGCACCGACCTCCAGCCGAACTCCGTGATCCTGCAGCAGCACGTCGTGTTGGATCACCTGGGGCGGGAATGGCTGCCTGCGGCGTACGATCCCGTTCAGCTGACCTCGAACGATCAACGCATCCGCTGGGATCCGGTGTCGAGCACCCTGGTCGCGACGGACGGCACGTTCAAAGGGTTCACGTACGACATCACGTCACAGCTGCCGGAACCGCCCCGAGACCAGCTCGATGGCGTGCCCAACGTGGTTTCGTCGGGCTTGTCCCGTTACACCCGGCTGCCGGGCAACGTCCCCCAGCAGATCTATCAGTTCGCCCACCAGCTCACCGACGACAAGCCGACCATGTATCAGAAGGTGTTCGCCCTCCAGCAGTACCTGAAGACCCACTACCGGTACGACGTGCACGTGCCTGCCGGCCACGACGTGAACCACATCATGTACTTCCTGACGCAATCGAAGGCCGGCTACTGCGAACAGTTCGCCGGGACGATGGCGGTGCTGCTTCGAGCCCTGGGGATCCCGGCTCGCGTGGCCGTGGGATTCACTCCGGGGACGCACGATCCGAAGACGGGGGCGTGGCACGTGACGACCAAGAACGCGCACACCTGGGTCGAGGTGTTCTTCAGCGGCCAGGGATGGCTGGCCTTCGAGCCGACGCCCAGCAGGTTCAACCCGGCGGCCCAGGGTTACGCGACTCCCGCGCCACCGAAGCGGACAAGGACATCGTCTAATTGTCTCTCCCGGCTGGGGACCGACCCGGATGCGTCGTGTGCCACCTCGGAGCCCGCGCCGGTCCAGAGCCCGGGGCTCGAGCCGCGGGTCTCACCTCCCCGAGGCGCCCTGGGCCCGATCCCCGCGCCGAGCCTCACCACCCACCGGCCTCACGGCTGGCGATGGTGGGCGCTCCGGGCAGCGCTCCTGCTGGCGCTGCTGCTCGTCGTGTCGCTGCCGTTGGTCAAGCTGGCCCGTCGCCGGTTGTCCCTGGCCATGGCCTCGGCCCCTCGCGAGCGCGTCCTTGCCGCGTACCGCCTCATGGCCGACCGCGCCTCCGACCTCGGCCTGCGCAGGCGGCCCCACGAGACCATGTGGGAATACCGGGGCCGGTTGAAGGATGAGGTCGTGTTCTCCGACGGCCATCTGGATCGCCTGACGAGACTGGCCGCTGTGGCCGCCTACTCCGGTGCCGAAGTCTCGGACGCCGACGCCGAGGAGGCCCTGGACGCGGCCCGGGTGGCGGCTAGAGACATGGTCAAGTCCAAGGGGGCAGCGAGGCGCGTGGCCGGCTGGTTCAGGCTCGAACGGGTCCGCGAAGGGGCCCGGTAGGGATCAGACCCCCAGCTGGGCTTCCCGGCTGGCGTCCTTCAGGGCCCGAAGGAACTGTTCGCGGTCCCTTCGGAACTCGGCAACCTCGTCGGAGACTTGGCGGGTCACCTCGTCGATGGCCACGAAGAACGCCATCTGCCCTTGCCGAAGGGCGTCGAGCACCTCGCCCTCCCGTCGCACCACCTTGAAGATGGACTTCCCGTCGGTGACGAGCTTCACCTCGGCGAGATGTTCGTCCAGCCCCGCCCTCTTGTTGAGGTACTCCCAGGCCCGTCGCACCCGCTGGAGCGACATCCCGCCGTCGAGGAGCGATTTGACCACCCTGAGGGCCACCAGATCACGGAAGGAGTACATCCTGGGTACCCCCGGCCTGCCTCCCGTCTGCTGGACGCTCGGCCTCACCAGAGCGATCTGGTCCCAGTACCGAAGCTGTCGAGGGGTGCATCCCGTGAAGCGCGAAGCCTGATGGGCGGTGAATCCCTCCAACGTCGCTCCTTGGTTCCTGATTGCCCAGGGCCCGGCAGAAGCCCTGTAACGAAGGCATCGCCGGAGGGGAAGGCTTCGATGTTTTAGAACAGCAGGGCGCGCCGATGCAAGAGCGTTCCACGACCAGCGCGAATGATCACCGACATCGCCGAAAGTGAACGAACGGCCCTCGTCGACTTCGAGACGGAAGGGGATCGCGGAACGCGGAAGCGATGTCCTCGGGTTGCTAGCCAGTGCCGCCGCGCGGCCGGCGCAGCCTCTCGGCCAGCCGAGCGAGCGCCGCGGTGACCGAGAGCTGGCCGCCGCGCTCGCCCTGCGCGCGAAGCTGGTCCCGGCCCATCCGCTTGAGGTAGTGGTAGATGAGGAGGCCGGACGCCAGCATCACGCCGAACCCGACCACCGCGAACCAGATGCTGGCCACGAAGAACAGCAGCAGGACGAAGCCTGCGAAGAACGCGACCATCCCCCACCGGATGCGGCGCCAGGCGTGTGCGGTGACGGATGCCTTCGCCACGGACTGCGCCAGCCGAGGGTCCTCCTCGGACAACCGCTTCTCGATCTCCTCGAGGATGCGCTGCTCGTGTTCCGAAAGCGGCATGACACCCTTCCTCGCCAGGAACCGTTCCCCAATTATAGGAACGAGGGAACCACTTCTCTATTCCTATCTTTTCATCGTTCGGCACGCCCCGACGAAGGGGGCTCTCACCTCGGTCGCTTGGGCCGGTCCAGCAACGCCGCCGGAAGGGCCGAACCCCGGCCGAACCGGCGCTCGATCCGGTCGAGGGCCTGTTCGGCCTGCCCCCACCTCCCCTCCCTGACCAGGGCGACCTGCTCCGCTCCCGCCGGCACCAGCCCGGATGCCCCCACGCCGATGAGCCGGAACCTGCGTCGCCCCTCGGGCAGGCGAAGGAAGAGCTCGCGGGCCACGTGGAAGACGTCGGATCCGACGTCGGTGGCCCGGGGCAGCGTCCGGGAACGGGTCAGCGTGGAGAAGCTCGGCAGGCGCAGCTTGAGGGTCACCGTTCGGGCCCGGTAGCCGTCGGCCCGAAGCCGTGCCGCCACGCGGTGCGAGAGAGACAGCATCTCCCGGAGGATCTCGTC
>JBKPGU010000026.1:0-4380 GCA_046729535.1 Actinomycetota bacterium | reverse complement strand
GAGCAGCTGCGCGGGTTGGGGATCGCTGTCTTCACGGTCAACGCGGAGAACTTCGACGACCTGCTGCACGACATCGGAACCGTGGGCCGGCTGATCGGCGCCTCGGAGGCGGCGGCCGAGCTCACCGCCCAAATGACGGACAAGGCCCGGGAGATCCAGAGTGAGGCGGCAACCGAGGCACCCGTTTCGTGCTTCTTCGAGGCCTACTACCCACCGCTGACCACCGTGGGACCGAACACCTTCATCTTCGATCTCCTCAAACGAGCTGGATGCGATCCGGTGTCCGCGGAAGCGAAGGACGACTACGCCGAGTGGTCAGTCGACAAGCTGGTGGACGAGGGCCCGGCCGTCTATCTCGTCGCCTCGGAGTCGGGAGTCCCGCCCGAAGCCGTGGCGAAGCGTCCCGGGTTCTCGGCGATCGCCGCCGTGTCCGCTGGCAAGGTGTATCTGGTCGACTCCGACCTGGCCGGCCGGCCGGGACCCAGGGTCGTCGAGGGGATCCTGGCGTTGGCGAAGCTCCTCCACCCGACGGCCGTGACCTCGGCGTGAGGCGCGGCGGCTGATGCTCGGGCCGCACCACCGCCGGGTGATCTTCCCCGTCCTGGTGGTTCTGCTGGGGGCGTCAGTGGTGGCGGCGGTGGCGTTCGGCTCGGTGTGGGTGTCCCCATGGACGTCGATCCGGTTGATGGGATGGAAGCTCCACCTCGTGGGTCGGCCGGACGTGGACCGCTCGATGGAGGTGATCCTGTTCCAACTACGGCTGCCTCGGGTCCTGCTGGCCGCGTTGGTGGGGGCAGCCCTCGCCGCTGCTGGCGCGGTGTTCCAGGCCCTGTTCCGGAACCCCATGGCGGACCCGGCCATCATCGGCGTGTCCTCGGGGGCCGCGCTGGGGGCCATCGCCGTGATCCTGGTGGGCGGGGGAGCGGCGTTCGGCGGTATGGGCGTGTCGGGAGCTGCCTTCGTGGGAGCGCTGGCCACGGCATTCCTCGTTTACCGCCTGTCCCGGCTGGGGCCTCGTGTCCAGGTCGCCACTCTGCTGCTGGCCGGCATCGCGGTGGCGGCCATCATCTCCGCTGCCATCTCACTGCTGATGTCGTTCTCCGGAGAGCAGATCCGTTCGATCTACTTCTGGCTCCTGGGGGGGCTGGGGGCGAGAGGATGGCAGGCACTGATCGCATCGGCGCCATTGCTCGCGTTGGGGTTCGGTGTGGCGATGGCCAGCGTCAGTGACCTCAACCTGACCGCGCTGGGCGAGGAACGGGCGGCGCAGCTGGGGCTGGAGGTGGAGCGGTTCAAGCGGCTCATGCTGGCCACGGGGGCGATCCTGACCGCTGCGGCGGTATCCGTTGCCGGCCTGATCGGGTTCGTCGGGCTGATGACTCCCCACATCCTACGGCTCTTCATCGGTTCGGACCATCGCCGGCTCATCCCCGCCTCGATCCTGGGCGGGGCGACGTTCATGGTGCTGGCCGATCTGGCAGCCCGGACGGCCATCAGCCCTGAGGAGATCCCCGTCGGTGCGGTGACTGCCGTCCTCGGCGGGCCGTTCTTCCTCTATCTGCTTCGACGAGAGCGGAGGCTTGCCGGTGCCCGGGACTAGACCGGCGCCCGAGCCTGAGCGGGTGCCCGGGACTAAGGGGAAGGGTCTCGACCTCGACGGCGTCACGGCCGGCTACGGTCACCGATCCGTTCTTCGGGACGTATCGCTCACCGCTCGTCCCGGCGAGGTCATCGGCCTGATCGGCCCGAACGGCTCAGGGAAGACGACGTTGGTCCGGGTGGCATCGCGAGGGCTCGAGCCGCGGGGCGGCTCGGTGACGGTCGAGGGTCAGAACCCCTATGCCCTTGGGGCCCGGCAGGCGGCCCGACTGGTGGCCGTGGTCCCTCAGGAAGTGCAACCGGCCTTCGAATACTCGGTGCTGGAGATGGTGCTCATGGGGCGGTCCCCGTACCGCTCCGCCTGGGGCGGGGGAGGGGCCGAAGACTGGGCGAAGGCCCGGTGGGCGATGGCGGCGGCGAACGTCCAGCATCTGGCCGATCGGCCGCTGGGCGAGCTGTCGGGCGGGGAGCGACAGCGGGTGATCCTGGCCCAGGCCCTGGCCCAGGATGCGCCCGTCCTGCTCATGGACGAGCCCACCACGCACCTCGACATCCGGCACGTCGTCGACTTCGTGGCGTTGGTCCGGGAGCTGGCCCATTCGGAAGCGAAGGCCGTTCTGGCCATTTTCCACGACCTGAACCTGGCATCCGCCTACTGCGACCGGTTGTACGCGATCCATGGAGGCCACATCGTCGCCTCCGGACCGCCGGGATCGGTCCTCACCCGGGACCTCGTAGCCGAGGTGTTCGGCGTCGAAGCTGAGGTGGCCCCCGTCGGAACGACCGGACGCCCGGGGGTCGTGGTGGCCCCTCCGCTGCAGACCCGGGTGCCGGCGTTGGCGGGAGCTACCGTGCACGTGGTGGGCGGCGCGGGGAGGGGAGCGCCGATCTTTCGCGGCCTGGTCGAGCGCGGATTCGACGTGACCGTGGGAGTGCTGCACGAGGGCGACACCGACGCCACCGTCGCGGAGCGACTCAACCTGGTGCGGGTGAACGTTCCGCCGTTCTCGGTGATCGATCCTCGAAGCGCGGCCGACTGCCTCGACCTGATGTCGGCCGCCTCGGTGGTGGTGGTATGCGACGCCCCGATCGGACCTGGGAACGAGGAGAACCTCCGGCTGGCGATGCGGGCCGTCGAGGGGGGCGTGCCGGGCGTCATGCTGGAACAGGTTCCGATCGAGGAGCGGGACTTCACCGGCGGGAGCGCGACGATCCTTTGGCGGGGGCTGCGCGAACGCTGCCGCATCGCGCGCACCCCCGAAGAGGTGCTGGACTTGGCCGAACGGACGAGTCCAACCCACGGATGACGCGGGCCCGCGGCCGCGTTTAGTCGACGAGTTTCTTGCGGAGGGCGATGGCGACAGCCTGAGCCCGGTCGTTCGCCCCGAGTTTCTCGAAGATGCGCTCCAAATGGGTCTTCACTGTGTGGGGCGAGATACCCAGTTCGAGGGCGACCTCTTTGGTCGTCGCCCCATCCGCCACCTTCTGAAGGATCTGGGACTCCCTGCGCGAGAGCGGCGTGTCGGGCCGGTGTTCGACGTACTGGACCTCCTCGATGAAGGCGCGGGTCAGCGTGGGGTGGATGACGGCCTTGCCTTCCAGGGCCAGCTTCGCGGCTTGGATCAGCTCGCCGGCGCTGACGTCCTTGAGGAGGTAGCCGGAGACACCTGCCCGGATGGCGTCGGTGATCGCGGCCTGGGACCCCTCGGCGGTGAACAGGATGACCTTCGTGTCTGGCTTGGCGCTGTGGATGTGCTTCGTGGCCTGGATGCCGCTCATCCCCGGCGTCTGAACGTCCATGAACACCACGTCGGGGATGAGCTCCTTCACCCGTTCCACGGCCTCTTCCCCGGACTCCGCCTCCCCGACGATCTCCACCTCGTCCGAGGCGGACAGGGCCGACTGCAGGCTGCCCCTGGTGACTCCATCGACGATCAGGATTCGCATCAACGTCTTCCCTCGCCGGGGACGCCGACAGACGCGCCGCCGAGGTCCGAGCGGACGGCCGTACAATAGCCCCAGAGATGGACGATTCCGTGGAAGCTGAGCAAATTCAGGCGCCGGAGGAGGACCCCTCCAACGGCGAATCGAGCCCGGGCGTCGCGTCGCAGGCCACCGGGTCCACACATGCCGAGAACGGCGACGGCGAGCTGCGGGACCAGGTCCTCGACGCCCTGCGCCACGTGCACGACCCCGAGCTGGGCATCAATATCGTCGACCTCGGTCTGGTGTACGGGGTCGGCATCGAGGGCGACACCGTCCACATCACTTACACCCTGACGACGATGGGCTGCCCGATCGGGCCGATGATCGAAGCGGAGATCAAGCAGCTCCTGTCCGGCGTGGAGGGCGTTGAGAACGTGGACGCCGAGATGGTGCTGCGGCCACCGTGGACGCCCGAGATGATGTCGGACGAAGCCAAAGCGGCCCTCGGCTTCTTCTAGAGTTCCTGGGCCGGCCGCCGAACCCTCGGACCCGAACGCCGCGTGGATCCGTACTTCAGTTGATGAGTTCGCGCCGCTTGCGTCTGGCCCTGGTGCTCGCGCTGGTCCTGATCGGTGTATCGGCCCTGGCTGCGGGGATCGCCCGCAGCCTCAACCGGACAAGCGATCGCGTCGGAGCCCCTGCCGGCTCTGCTTCTCCTAGCTCTTCGGCGTCGGCAGTCCTGCGGATCCAGCGGGTGAGCAGCGACCCCTTCACCAACGACGGCAGCCAGCACGCGACGGAGGTCGAACCGGACACGTTCGCCTTCGGCGACACGGTGGTCAGCGCCTTCCAGGC
>JBKPGU010000025.1:0-5367 GCA_046729535.1 Actinomycetota bacterium | reverse complement strand
GGCCTTCAGATACTGCCTCATGATGTTGGCGCCGCCCCAGATGCCGACGTTCTTGTCGCCGGCGGCGGCACGGGCCAGCTCGAGTGCGGCCTCGATCCCATCCGTCACGAAGGTGTAGGTCGTACCGCCCTGCATGGGCATGGGCTCTCGCTCTTCATGAGTCACGACGAACACCGGCATCCCGAACGGCGGAGGGTCGCCCCACGGCTCGAATCCGACGTCGAACATCCGCTTCCCCATCAGGACCGCCCCGGTCGAGGCATAGATCTCATCCCGGATCGCGGCGTCGGTCTCCGTCTTCGCGTCGAACATCCAGTCGTGAAGCCGCTCCCCACCGTCCCCCATCCCATTACCGACGCCCACGTTCGGTCCCGTGATGAACCCGTCAAGCGACATCGAGATATGGGACGTGACCATGCCCATCGCAGCCCTCCTCATCGCATCGGTCGTTGAGGGGTTAGACGGCTCCAAAGGTACAGAACTCATCGATCAGTCAAGGCAGGATGTGCGAGTTCTGGAGCGTCATGCTGCCGCAGCGCGTGCACTGCGTGGCACCTAGTAGACCTTCAGCGCCAGGACGTCGGACATAGACATCCCAGACTCGCGGCGATCGCTCGCAGATCCTCGAACAGCCGATCTGGCAGGCGAACCATCACCGGATGGCGACTGCCTCGAAACCCGCGGGTACGGTTATGGCGGCCTCTGACCTGCGGGTTCTCTGTGGACCTGAGGGGAGTCGAACCCCTGACCTCTTGCCTGCCGAGCAACGCGGGGCCATCCCGTCTACCTGTGGAAACGCCAAAACCGCTGGTCAAGGCATGGACTAGTTCGACGGAATCGGACGGATTAGAAGGATTCTCCGCCCTTCTCGCTACACTTCTGCTACCCCTGCGATGGTCGATGTGATCCGCCAGACCACCTTCGTCGACTTCCGCGTGGACCGATACCCCCTGGCCGATCCTGGGGTTCGGCCCCTCACTATCCGCCACTCTGGAAGCTCGGAGAGCGACGTTGCTCCCCGCGTTGGTCAGGGAGCCGAGGCACCCTCCTCGACCCAGCGGTGGCCGCAGGATCGGCATTCCCGATCGACGGCGGGCGCCATGCGCGTCGGCTGGTTCGTGTCCAGCGAGACCACGACCTGGTCGCCCAACGTTCACCTAATTGCAGTCGTCCTTGATGCGTACTCGCCCGTAGTCCCTAACACGGTGCGGGATGGCCCGCTTCGACACAAGGGGAGGTCAATATGCGGCTGGACAGAGTCACATCGAGGATCGGGGTCGTCCTCGTCACGGGGGTCCTGTTCGTTGCCCTCGCGGGTGGCGCGGCGCTCGCAGCGGAGGGGAACGGCGCTGGGACTCAAAGGCCCGTCTTCTACGAGGGGGAGCAAGTCACCGTCAACATGTTCGAGGTGCCGTCGGAGGCGCTGCTCGAGAGCAACCCGGCCATCAACACGATTTACGCCTCGAACGACCTAGACGAAGATCAGGACTTCCTTTCGGTGATCGATGCCATCCAGGGTGAGGGGTTCAACCCCTTGTGGCACCAGGTCCTCATCGTCTTTAACCAGGGATTCGCTCCCCACCAGTTCGTTTCTGAAGATGACATCCTGGCGGCTGCGGCTGCAGGTGAGATCACGCTCGTCTCGACCGACGAGGTCTACTGCTGTTCGATCGTCGGATCGTAGTAGGAGGATGACGGAGACACCCCCGCCTTGGGGAGGATTCTCAAGCGGTTGTGTCAGAGCAGAATCCACGACGGGGCGAGCAGCTCGCCGTTGATCAGGTAGTGCTGCAGCAGCCACCGCCGCCCGCACCAGCACTCGAAGTCCATCTCCCGCCCGATCAGGGCGCTCCTACGCCGAGGCCATCGAAGCGGCGAAGCCAACGACGGTCCATACGCCCGCCCAGGGTCCGCCCCGGTCGAACGCGTACGGCATCAGGGAGTCGGTGAGCATGGCGAGTAGGCCTCCGGCCGCGAACGCGGCGGGCCGTCCGCCAGAGGCCCCGAACGCGTCCGCCATGGCGAACCCGAGTCCCGCGGTCACGGCGCAGGCCACGACGACGACGCCCCACATCGCGACCATGCGAGGCCATCGCCAGCCTTGGTGTGCCAGGTCGGCAGACGGAGCCAGGGCCTGGGGAATGTTCGAGAGGAAGACCGCGCCCAGGAAGGCGAGGCTGATCGTCTGCCCCGTCGCGAGCTGGATCCCGAAGATCGCCGACTCGGGCACGCCGTCCACGACGGCCCCGACCACGATCCCGAGCGGGGCGGGGCCGGCCGAGCCCTCGCTGGCGAACCTCGCCTCCACGATCCGGTCGGCGAGCACGAACGTGGCGGCGCCCACCAGGAGCCACAGGGCGCTCTGCGGGAGGCTGAGGACTTCGCTCTCCGGAATCAGGTCGAACGCGATCGCCGCGATGAGGGCCCCCGCTCCGAAGCCGGCGAGCCCGCCGATCACCTTCGACGGCACCCTGATGCCATACACCACGAGACCGCTCAGGATGAGTGACGACTGCGACGCGGCTCCCAGCAGCACGGCTTCGAGCATCGGAGCGCTCCTTTACCCCTCAGGTACGTCGGGAGCCCGACCGTGGACCATCGGCAGGTCGCCAGGCAGCGACGATCTTGCCGATGGCGGTGACGATAGGTATCGGCGGTCCTCTCCGTCACCTGCCGAGTCCCTTGCGGCGAACCATGGCCCGGAGGAACCGGGCGAACGCGATCCACTCCTCGTCCGTGGTCATCTTCTCCGTGGCCCAGCCCTCGTCGCCGTCCACGAAGACGACAGGCCCGAGCTCCCGAGCGGCCAGCTTCGCGGCCAGGACCATCCCTTTCTTGCCGAGCCGCGGGTCCCGAAGGAGAAGGATGGCGTCGTCCAGGTCCATGGGCTTGAGGGTACAGAACGGCCTGCTCTTCCGGCCGTTCGTTGGTCAGCAGACCGAGTTGAGGTATGGATACGGATCGATGGCCGACCCAATAATGCTGTACCCGAGCGGACTGACCCACAGCGATGACGGGATCGACTTCGGATGCCACTCGAAGTGGTCGTGGGGAATGCCTCCTTTGGCATCACCACCGGTTCCGACGTAGCCGATGATGTCTCCCGCCGAGACCGCCCCGAGTTGGCCCCTCCGGGACAGGTGCGCGTTGTAGGTGTAGCCGAGCGACCCGTAGACCTTCACCGATAGGCCGCCGAGGGGGTTCGAGGCGTCCGCCGCGGTTCCCGAGAACGTGGCCCGAATGGGGGTTCCCGTGGGTGCCACGATGTCGTTCCCCGCGTGCGGGTGGTATCCGCCGCTGTACCTGGGGGCCCCGAAGTCGTCCCAGTAAGCACGCGGCTGATCGACCGGACAGACCTCGAAGACACCGCTGATTGAGGAGCCCCCGTGGGACGCGCTCTGCTGCGCAGCCAGCCGCGCCCTCTCTGCCGCGATCTCCGCTGCCCTCTTCTCCTTGAGCCGGGTCACCAAGCTGTTGGCTTCGGCCCGATCGGTCTCGAGCTGGTCCATCAGAGCCTGGGCGGCGGTCAGCTTGGACTGGAGGGACTTCTCCTTGCGGCCGAGGTCAGCTTGCTCCGCCCGAAGGCCGGTGCGCAGGCTGGTCAGGGCGGCCTTCCGTGATTCAAGACGTGCTTGGAGGGCCTGGATCCTTTCGATCAGCGATCGGTCGCTGCCGGTCGCCGCGTTGAGCACGGCCAGCCGGTCTGCCATGTCCGACATCGATTGGGCGCCGAGGAGGACGGCCAACATCAGCGCCGGCCCCGTTTCGTAGGCCACCCGTGCCCTCGAATCCAGCTGCTCCTGCGTCGCGCTCAGGTCCTCCTGGGCTTCGACCAGGTCCGCGTTGGCATCCGCGATCCGACCCTGGACCCGTGCGATCCTGGACCGGACGGCGTCGATCTGCTGGGCGATCCGGTTCGCTTCGACCTGGAGGGCGTTGACAGCGTCCTGTGCCGACGAGATCCGGTCCACCAGCCGTGTCAACTGAGCCTTCGCGGCGGCCAGGTCACTCGCGGTGTCCGCTCCAGCCGGCGGACAGGCCACTGCACCAAGGAGCAGCGCGGCCGTGAGGAGCGCCGCGCCGCCGAAGCCACGGGGAAGGTGAGGCATCCTCAACGGCGTTGCTGACAGCTACAACTGCACCAGCGATGTAACGAGGTACCTACACTCGCGCATGGGCAAGGTCCGTTCAAGCATTTGGCCGGAACGACCGGCGAAGCCTCAGCGATGCCGGCCCGCCCTAGCTCCGACCGCCACCGAGCCTGCGAGCGCCTCGACCTCCTCGGCGCTCAGCTGGCCGGTCCGCCTCAGGCGCTTCTCGAGGGCCACGAACAGGCGACGGAAGCATCCGTCGGCCCACATCGCGGTCGTCGCCTCGGCGAGATGCTGGTGGGCATTCCTCCGACCTCTTTAAAGAGCCGGTTCCGGTGGCGGATGATCCGTTGTCGTTCCTGCAGAAGCCGCCACAATCCCCTGGGACACAACGGCGTTGTGCAACGGGGTTGGGGGGAGCTATGGGCCAACATCGGCGGTAGTGCCGGAAGGGTCAAGAGAGAGGAAGATGCCCCGAGCCACGAATCCAGGCGCTTCCAATCCATTACGATGCGGCTGAGCGGGCGTGCGTCACGTTTCCGCCTCACCTTCCCCAGAAAACGGGTTCGGTCGCGTGGCCGATCCTTTTCGCCGCCGAGGATGACCCCAACGCGTCTATCGCGTCCGAAGAGGCCAGCTACGCTGGGTGCCACCTCAGCCTTCGACGGGAAGCGCCTGACCTTTCGCGCCGTCGGCGGTGACTCGGCAACGAAATCAAGCACCCCGAAGACGGGGAAGGTGCCGCCCCTGTCTCTGTGTAGATCAGCGCACCATAGGCCCAACCATGCACCGGAGGCGTGCTGATAGGCGACGGCATCGCGTTTCGAGAACGGCGTCTCCGCAGGAATCCGTCTGGGAATCCGAACCGGGGGTCTCTGGGGGGCGAGGAGCTGATCGCGCACCCTGCTCAGGACACGTTGTCGAAGGAGTCCCATGTATGTCCGGAGGACGCGTTGCTTCCCGACGGTAGCGACCCCAGGCCCGGCGTTGATAGCGTGAACCAATGACGGTTCGCCGCGTCGTCGTCGATCACGTGGTCTTCGTCGTGGCAGACCTGGACGCGAGCCGGGGGCTCTTTACAGCCGCCCTCACCCCTCTCGGTTACGAGGAGCTTTACGTTCAGGACGACTGTGTCTCCTACGGGGCCGAGGAACTGGACGACCTTCACGATCTGCCGTGGGGAGCCCGTGACCACAGCGGCGCATGTTGCGTTCTCCGCCGAGGGTCGGGACGCCGTGCATGCATTCTTCGCGGCCGCCGTCGCAAGCGGCGCGAC